>JBDLJM010000024.1 GCA_039714315.1 Bacteroidota bacterium
AAAGGAGTTTACTATGTTAAATTTACTTCAGAAAAAGAAACAATAACAAAGCGACTTATTATAAAATAAGAAGAAATCTTATACTTAAAAATGCCTGAATCATTGGTTCAGGCATTTTTTTGTATTATATGTGAGCAGTTTATTCTATAACAATTTTTCTATGTAATGTGGTATTATTAATATCTTTAGCTACCATAAAGTACAAACCTTTATTTAAACCTGAAAGGTTAATAGTTTTTCCTGTTACATTAATATCTCTAACCAAACTTCCTGCTACGTTATAGAACTTAGCACTTACCATGTTTTGGCTTATATGTAAAATTCCATCTTCTTTAACAGGGTTAGGATATACATTGGCAACAATATATTTCTCTTTGATTCCCAATGAGGAATTAGACCAGCTTACAGATGCAACTGCAATTACATCAACATAAGAACTACCATCAGATCCACCTATTGCTTCAAGCTTCACAGTAACTTCCCCTTCTTGATTAATTTCTACATTTTCTACATCCTTAATGCCCGAAGTTTCGTCTTTAGTATAGGTGATTTCTGTGCCATTTATGTATAGTGTTGGATGTTGAAAATAGATAAAATTACCTCCCATAATACTTCCATTAGGATCCAGTACATAAGTAAATGTTAAATTTTCAATACCATTTGGGGCTGTAAATGAAATAGTTCCAAGTCCGTTGCCTAAATCACCGGTGGTTAATACATAGTGAGCTTCAACCCCATCACCTAAATTCTTTTCAGACGTATATCCAGAAGAAGTATATGCTACATCAACCGTTCCCATTGCACCATCTACTGATGCATAGAAACTTACTGTTCCATCTCCCATATCACTACCACCAAGACCCAAATTCTCTTTATTTAATGTAGTAGTTAGGGGAGTACCTTCGCTACCATCTGCTTTTTCCCTTAGTGGAAGAATAGTTTGAGCAAAAGTAATTGATGCTGAAAGCAAAAATAATAAGCCCAATAGCATTCTTTTAGTGTAATTTGTCTTCATAATTAGTTGATTTGCGTTAGTAATGTTTTCAATAAACTAGGCACTAATATCATTATTGTATATAAGTATTACTTGTTGAATATAACTCGTTTATTGTGGAATTCTAACAGTTTTTTATTTAATCAGGGTGTTTTCTAACGTGTTTGAATGTCAATATAATATGAGTTTGGGTTAAAATGATTGTAGAATTTCATGTTCTAAACATTTAATTTTCGAAATAGAATACTGACTCAATTAAATATTAATATGGAAAGTTCTTTTTTAAGTGCCGTTGTATTACCCTTAGCCTTAGCAATAATTATGATAGGTATCGGATTGGAATTAAAGATATCCGATTTTACTTTATTGTTTAAAAAACCCAGGGGGGTGATAATAGGTCTTCTTGGACAAATGGTATTACTCCCAATTATAGGATACATGGTAGGATTCTATTTATTCGATTTTTCAAGTCCTTTGATCGGAGTAGGTTTTGTAATACTGGCTTTGGCACCCGGAGGATCTACATCGAACCTAATGAGTTTATTATCGAAAGGCGATTTGGCTCTCTCTGTTAGTTTAACAGCATTTGTAAGCGTTATTACTCCCCTTTGGATGCCCTTTGCGATTGCTTTATTATTTTCGAATATACCTGAAACCAAGGGTATTGAACTCAGTTATGTAAAAACCTTTACTGAATTGTTTGTAGTATCATTTATTCCAATTGTGATTGGTATGCTGATTAATGCGAAAAAACATGAGTGGTCATTGAAATTGAGAAAACCGGTAAAAATTCTCTCAACAATATTCTTGTTTTTAGTAATTATAGCTCTTGTAATAAAAAATAAAGTTGTAATTACTGCAAATTTAGATACTGTTGGTATTGCTTCCATAGTTATGGTTACTCTTACTTTCTTAGCTGGTTTTTTGTTGGCGCGCGTTTTTTCTTTATCCGGTAAACAGATTAAAAGTATAACTTTTGAGGTAGGAATTCAAAACGGTACGTTAGCATTGCTGGTTACTGCAACGATTTTGGGAATACCCGAAATGACTTTGGCAGCTATTTTTTATAGTTTAATAATGTTCGTTTACGGTTTTGCTGTAATAGGATTCTTTAACATGAAAAAGGTAGAAAACGGGAAGAAAGTAGAACTCTGTTGTGCATAATATGCAGTTGTGCTTTTTAAGGGGGCAGGTTTTAAAATGATGACATGATATAACATAAAACTCACCAATTTAATAGCTTAATAATCACCAATAAAGGTGAAGACGATAAAAATAATTGCACCGATACTGTTTATCACTGTATCGGTGTATTTTTTTTGGTATAACCCCAAAATGGGCACTTGAAAACTGGATTTGGGAGGACGACTACAATAATGCGGAATTTGTAAACGAATTATTAAAAGGATACAGGGAGTTATAATGATGAGTAATAATACTTTTTTGACAGAATAATTCTTTGGTTTAATTTTCATCATGATGTATTAGTGAAGCGAAAAAAGTTAATATTTAATGTGTTTTAAAAAAGATATTGGTATACAGTTTTTATTGCATTCGCTAGATTTGGTTAATATGTGAATTATATCTTTTTTTTAAAGATTAATTCCATAATTCTCAAAATCATAAGAACTATGAATTTACACGTTATACGCACATACTTTTTGTTGGGAATTTTAATATTATCATCAAGTATTGCTTTTGCACAATCTCAAACTATTACGGGAACGGTAACCGACATGGAAACAAACGAAGTTTTACCGGGGGTTTCGGTAGTAGTGAAAGGAACTTCAATCGGAACAACAACCGATTTTGACGGGAATTACAAAATAACAGTCTCCGGGGGAAGTATTCTTCAATTTGTGTTTATGGGAATGGAAACCCGGGAAGTTAAAGTAGATAACCAAACGGTTATTAATGTAAGTTTATCTGCAGAAATAAGGGCTTTGGACGATGTTGTAGTAACAGCACTGGGATTAAGCAGAGAGAAAAAGTCACTTGGATATTCTGTCGCTGAGGTAAAGAGTGAAGAACTTACAAAGACTGTTCAGTCGAATGTTATGAATTCTCTCGCAGGAAAAATGACAGGGGTTCAGATAAGTAACACAGGAGGTGAAGCGGGGTCTTCTGTAAATGTTATTATTAGAGGTGCATCTTCATTAACTACCGATAATCAACCTCTTTATGTAGTGGACGGAGTTCCGATAAATAATAGTTTAAGTGGAGGAGTAAGTTCATTTGGAAAAAATGTAGATGTTGATTTCGGAAGTCCTATAAACGATATAGCTTCAGAAGATATAGAAAGTGTATCTGTATTAAAGGGTCCTAGTGCCGCAGCATTATATGGTTCCAGAGCAGGTAATGGAGTTGTATTAATTACAACAAAATCGGGTGCCGGTAGTAAAGGTAAAATTAGGGTTTCTGTAACGTCGAGTGTAGAATTTGACCATCCATACAGATTTCTTGACCTTCACAATAAGTTTGCCTCAGGATACCGCCCTACACTAGCTGCAGATAGTTTGATATTTGAAGAGAGTGAACATCAGTTAGGTCCCGAATTAGATAAAGGTATTAAAGCAATTGTTTGGGGAGGAGCTAAAGATGAAAATGGAAATCCTGTTACAGAAGAACTTGTTTCTCATCCCGATAATATTAAAAATTTTGTAAGAACAGGAATTACAAATTCAAATAATATTTCCATTTCAGGAGCGAACGATAATGGGGATTTTAGGTTGTCATTTTCGAATATGAATAACCGGGGGATAATACCAAACTCAGACTTTAATAAATTATCCTTAGGTATCAACAGTACTTATAATATTGCAAAGAAATTGAAGTTAAGTACAAATATTAATATTGGAAAGACTTTCTCCGATAACAGACCGGGTAGTGGTAGAGGTACTGCAATCGATGCGGCATATAGGGTAGGTTTTCATCACGATATAAGTAAATTCGAAGAATATTGGGTTCCGGGACAGGAAGAAATCCAACAACGTGCACCTATTGGACGTAACAATCCTTATTTTATGGCTTATGCTGTAAATAACAGCTTTTTTAGAAACAGAGTCTATGGTAATTTGAAACTTGATTGGGGATTTTATCAGGATTTTAATTTTATGCTGAGATATTCTTTAGACAGGTATAATGAACAGCGCGAGTCTAAAGTTCCCAAAAGCCACAACGAAGCACCAAATGGTATTTACGGGATCAAAAATATTTATAAAAATGAGCAAAATTTAGATTTTCTATTAAGTTTTAACAGGAGGTTCTCAGATTTCTCTATTAGTACATCATTGGGAGGTAATATAATGTATAAATACGACTCATTTATTTCTACTTCTACAAAAAGAGACGGAGATGGATTAATAGTTCCGGGTTTATACAATGTGTCTAATATACTGCCATCATCATTAGATTTTAGTAATAACATTTATCGAAAGGCAATTTACAGTTTATATGCAATGGGAAGTTTTGGTTTCAGAGATATGATATACCTCGATTTAACAGCGCGTAATGACTGGTCCAGTACTTTACCGGAGGTTAACAGATCTTATTTTTATCCATCAGCATCATTAAGTGTATTATTGAATAAAGTGTTTAATTTGTCAGGAGAAATAAATTTGGTTAAGCTTAGAGGAGGTGTAGCTAAAGTGGGTAACGATACTGATCCGTATATGTTAGATGCTGTTGTAAATAATGAAGGAGCATGGGGAGATGTAGCACGACTTGGAACAAATTCTACATTACTGTTGTCTGATTTAAAACCCGAAGAAGCTACATCATATGAAATTGGAGGTGATTTCGCGTTTTTCCAAAACAGAATTAGAACAGATTTCACCTATTATGAGTTGTATAACAAGAATCAAATTCTTAAGGTTGCTTTACCTTCATCTTCAGGTTATGGAACTAAATTAATAAATGCCGGTTTATTAAAAAGTAAAGGAATAGAATTTTCTGTGGGAGTTACTCCAATTAGGAATGGCGAATTAGTATGGGATTTGAATGTTAATTTCTCGAGAAATAGAACTTCTATTGAAGAGCTTGCAGAAGGAATGGGTCATCATGTTTTGTGGGAGGAAGCAAAAGGAGGTGCAATTACTTATGTAGGAGGGGAAATAGGAGATATATATGACAGAAAAGTAAAAGTTGTGGAAGATGATAATTCAGAATATTACGGTTGGCCAATTCTTGATAAAAACGGAATGTTGCAAGATGAAGGAGCTGATATTGATGACCTGGAACTAGTAGGTAATTTCAATCCTGATTTTACAATTGGTTTTCAAACTTCTCTAAATTATAAAGGATTTACCTTAAGCGCAGCCATTGACTGGAGAAAGGGTGGCGAGTTTGTTTCTCAAACGTATAGAGATCTGGAGTATCGTTCAATAACTCAAAGGAAATTCGATAATTTGATTAATCCCAATAATATTGATGGCGAATTGTCTCAGTACCTTAAAGATAATGCAGATGAACACATAAAAGGATTTAATTTGGTAGGAGGTCCGACAGAGGAGATGGGAGGAAGTGAATTTAGTTTTTTCGGTTGGGTGGCAAATGACGGAGTTTTTATTCCCGGAGTTATTGCAGAACGCGATGATGACGGGAACATAATTGGATATACAGAAAACCTTGGAGATGAAGGAACCGTATATTTCCCATTTATATATTCTATGGAAACGAGTTGGGATTTTACCCAGGCTTCAATATTTGATGCTTCCTTTGTTAAACTTCGAGAAATTTCATTAGGGTATACATTTAACAGACAATTTATAAAGCGTTTGGGATTGGAAAGTTTATTCTTATCGGTGTATAGCAGAAATATTCTATTGTGGTCAAAAGCAAATATAGGTATAGATCCCGAGAGAGCCTTTCAACCTACAGGAGATGGTAAACTTTTGCAGGGTGTTGAACGATTTAATGTTAATCCGCTAACAATCCCTATTGGTGTTAAGTTAAACCTGAATTTCTAACAATAAAATGGCTAAAATGAAAAAAGTAATATACCTAATTCTGATAAATATCCTGTTAAGTTCGTGTATGGACTTAAGCGAGGTGAATATTAACCCCAATGGAGTACCTGAAGAAGAGGCAAATCCTAACCTGTTAATGTCAACAGTACTGAGTAAAACATCTAAGCTTTATTTGAATAATGGTTTTATCAGGATGGCTGGTACCATGCAGTATATCCAGGAAGTACATCATACTTCTGAGATTAATAATTATAAATGGAAATCAGAGGAATGGTCTGAATATTATTCTTTACTGAGGAATAATAAGAAAGTTTATGAAATAGCAGAACGAGATAATCTCGAATTTCATAAAGGAGTGGCATTAGTAATGAAATCATTTTTATTCGGTCAGGTAGCTGATTTTTGGGGAGATGCACCATATTCACAGGCACTAAAAGCCGATTTGGAAGAAAATGCGGCAATATTGTTACCTGAGTTCGACAGTCAGGAAGTAATTTATAAAGGAATTATTAGCGATTTGCAAGAGGCTGAAATATTGCTTTCTAAATCAAAAAACGAATATAAAAATATATACGATGAAGCTGACCTATATTATCAGGGTGATCCTGAAAAATGGCTGAAATTTGCAAATTCACTTCAGTTGCGATATTACATGCGTTTATCTGAAAAGCTGCCTGAATTTGCTGAACAGGGAATACATAATATTGTAAATAATAATAAACTTATTTTCGAAAGTGTTGAGGATGATGCTGATATGGGTTTCGTGGGAAGTCTTGGGAGTGATTCCTGGCCAACAACAGCTGAGTTTGATCCGGACTCTATTTATTTTAACCAGAAACAAATGTGTTCTACCTTTGTTGAAAAACTTAGGCAATTAAACGATAGCAGATTGAGTGTTTGGGCAGATCCGATTAAGGTGCCAACCGTATTAGATGCGGAACATAAATATTCGATTAAAGATACGATATCAGAAGGAGTCAGATATCTTTGGCCGGAAGAATTCGATCTTGAAATGATTAATACTAACTCTGATTATGTTGGTATACCACCAAGTTTACAAGTGTCGTATACATATAATTATAACACAGATTCAAAAGCTCCGATTGGACATAATTTATTTGTTTCACATTTAAATATAATGTATTCCGGAGCCGATGGAGAATTATTAAAAGCCAGATTGATGACTTACAGCGAAGTGAATTTTATACTTGCAGAGGCCGCACAAAGAGGATGGATTTCAAATGGAGAAAATTACTATAATCTGGCAGTAGAAGCTTCTTTCACTACATGGGGCAGGTCTGGTGATTATTCCGACTATATTTCTCAACCCGAAGTTGCTTTTGATGCAAGTTTGGAACGAATCATAGAACAAAAATGGATTTCGTTATGGTCGTCTGCACAAGAATCCTGGTTTGATTATCGCAGAACAGGCTTCCCGGTTTTGCAGGCAGGTCCGTATGCTCAACGTAATGTATTGCCCCTTAGGTTTGTTTATGGGCAGAATGAAGTTGAAGCGAATAATGAAAATTATCAAAAGGCATTGTTAAACCTGGTGTTAACCGCCGAATCTGAAGGTGAAACGGATAGTCCGTGGTCTAAAATGTGGCTGTTGCAGTGAACAGGGTAAAAGATAAAAGATACCTGCCTGCGTGACTCAGTCAGGCAGGAAAGACAAAAGACAAAAGATAAAAGATAAAGGAAATAAGATAAAGGAAATAAGATAAAAGAAGAAAGTGCTTTATTTAGACAAGGAATAGGGCTTGTCGGAATCTTCAGTGCCTCTATTCTTATTCGGTTTATCACTCATTTCGAAAACCAGGGTAGAACCATTTATAATATCGTTATGAGAAATATAGTTTTTGCTGTATTTCTTTCCGTTTAGTTTTACATTTTTTATATAAACATTATTTGCCGTATTATTTTTTGTCTTAACAGTAAAAACTTTACCGTTTTTAAGGTTTATTTTGACCTCGTCAAATATAGGACTGCCAATTGAGTATTGAGGAATTCCGGGAGTAACAGGGTAGAACCCAATGGCACTGAATATATACCACGACGATAACGATCCCATATCTTCATTTCCGCATAATCCACCTGCACCACTTTGATACATCATATCCATAAGCTGTCTTACTCTTTGTTGTGTCTTCCATGGTTGTTTGCTGTAGTTGTACAGATATGCAACATGATGCGATGGCTGGTTTCCCTGAACATACTGACCTAAAGTTCCCACAACTCCTACATATTTTGGAGAGCTTACATCTGTGCTCATTTCGAAGAATGTATCAAGCTTCTTTGTAAATTTATCATCGCTCTCAAACAGATTTATAAGTCCGTTTACATCGTGCTGTACCGACCAAATATACTGCCATGCATTAGATTCGGTGTAGTGCCTGTTGGGGCGTCTTCCAATTATCAGAGGATCGAAATATCTGTAGTAACTGTGCTCTCCGTTTTTTACAATGCTTTGTTCATTATTTCCAATTTCTTCAAGCCAGTTGCCGTTCTCTTTTCGCGGTCGCATAAATTCAGTTTCAGCATCCCATACATTTTTATAATTCAGAGCTCTTTTGTTAAATGCTTTTTTATCGTCCTCCTTTTCTAAATTTTCCGCTAATTGAGCAATACACCAGTCGTCGTAAGCCAACTCTAAAGTGTTTGGAACTGCTTCAGTAACCTTGTCAATTGGAGCATATCCTAGTTTTTTGTAATAATCCAAGCCCGATCGTCCTGCATATTCGGGTATAGGAGCTCTAGGATTTTCGTTGGCCTTTTTTATAATAGCTCCGTATAAAAAGTCAATATCATAATCTCTAAATCCTTTTATATATGCATCGGTTATTATTGGAATTAAATGATCGCCAACCATTGCCTCTCCAAAAACATTCATAAAGTGTTGGGCAGGTAACCAACCGTAATTCTTCACTTTTTCTTCAATCGATTTTATATAATCGTTTATATCTTCAGGTTTTATAATTGTTAACAATGGGTGTTGGGTGCGATAAGTATCCCAGCATGAAAATGATCCGTAAAAGTTAAAATTATTTGCCGTGTGTATTTTTTTATCCGATCCAAAATATTTCCCGTCAACATCCTGAGAAATGTATTGCGACAGAAGAGAATGATACATTGCCGTGTAGAATATCTCCTTTTGGTCTTCTGTTCCGCCTTTAACTTCAATTTTCTGTAACTCTTTTATCCAGATATTTTTTGCTTCTTCTTTTGTTTTTTCAAAATCCCAATGGGTTATTTCGGTATTCAAATTGTTTTTTGCTCCCTCTATACTTACGTATGATATTCCTATTTTTAGTAATATTTCTTCGTTATTCTCAGTGTTAAATTGAAGAAAAGCACCGATGTTAGTTCCGCTTTCCTCGTTTTTATATGGAAAAATACCGTGACCCGATTCCGGTGCAACAAAATCAGAATCGAAAGTTCCGAAGTATTTTACCGGCTTGCTCAATTCTATAGCAAAATATACGGTACCCAAGCCCGAAGCTCTTTGTCCTTCGATATTAGTTTTATTGATTATTTTTATTCTGCTGGACGAATCTGATTTAGCATCTCCGAGTTGATGACCCAAATCGATTATAATTCTTGAATTACCGGATTTAGGAAATGTGTATTTATGAAAAGCTGCTCTTTGAGTTGTTGTAAGTTCAACATTTACATCGTAGTCTAAAAGTTTTACCTGATAATATCCGGGAGAAGATTTTTCCTTTTCATGACTGTAGCATGATCTGTATCCTGTATCGGGATTTTCTTCGCTTCCCGGTGTAATTCTTAATTTATTGTCAACAGTGGGCATGATTAATACGTCACCTCCATTTGTCATACCAACACCATTCCAGTGAGTGTGACTAAAACCAATTATACTACTTGACTGATACACATATCCTGCAGCATTGTTCCATCCCTGTGTAGCAACGTCGGGGCTGAGGTGTATCATGCCATTTGGCAGAGCAGGACCGGGAAAAGTATGACCAAAGAATTCGGTGCCAAGAAATGGGTTTATATATTCTACTGCAGTTTTATCCTGAGAGAACAAAATTGTACTCATTAAAAGGCTAATTGATACAAAGATAGTTTTGCAAGTTTTCATAATAGTTGGTTAATCAGCATTATGTACGTACAAACATAATTAATGTAGAATAAATGGAGTGTTAATATTATTTAGGTTTTATGTAAAATTCTGTAACTATACTAATGTAAAATTAAGTTAATTTAAATTTCGTAATTTAATTCAGCTAAAACTAACTTCTAAATGAGATATTTACTCTTTATTTTATTTAATATTATTCTTTCAACGATATCTTTTGCTCAAGATACTTATAAGGATATTCCATTTTTACAGGAAAGAGTACATTTTTATAAATCTTTATATAAATCATCACCAAAAAAAGCTGTATGCGACCGTAATGGGAGTATTCAGGTTTTATCGGGAGGCAAACTTCACAAACCTTATAAAGAAATATTAATTCCCGATAAGAAGTATTTGCCAATTTACGATATGAATATTTCGGATGTAATTTTATATAAAAATCAATTTGTATATCTCACAGATAAAGCGGTTTTGAGTAATGCTTGGGCAGGTAAACTATATATTGAATATTCACTTGACAGTGCATACGCTTTTGCGGGTGGAGATAACTATAGTTTTTTGATAGCAAACAATAACTCATTGGAATTTGTTTCATCAGAAGGTAAAAACATGTCTGAATCTTTAAAAAAGTATTCAGAAGTAATCGAAATTAAATTTGACACGAAAAACAGTTCCTTCCTTATTCTGACATCAAATGAATTATTGGAATATCAATCGGAAAAAAATAAGCTCAAAAAGATAATTAATGGAGATAAGTATAGAGGTTTCGAAATAAGGAAGAATGGTGATGTAGTAATTGCCACAGAGGAAGGTTATTTTGTTTATAACAGAAATAAAAATACCAATTCTGCAATTAATAAAGATTTGCCATGTAACCGTCTTAATTCAGTTACTGAAATTGATGGAAATCTCTGGTTTGCCTCTGATAAAGGTGCTTTTATGCTCCGTGATGACGGGAAGTTTAACTATTATGCATCACGTAGGTGGTTGATGGACAATAAGGTCACAGATATTGCAAAGGGGGAAAACAATTCAATACTGATACTTAGCGAAAAGGGACTTTCACAAATTAATTTTGAAGAGACTACCCTCTATTCAAAGGCGATGTATTTCGAAAATCAGGTTAGAAAACGTCATATACGTAATGGATTTAATTGCGATTCCTATGTAATGGATGTATACGGAGATCTAAGTAGCGGATATATGGTTGATTCTGATAACGATGGTTTATGGACTTCGATGTATCTGGCAAGTCAGTTGTTCAGATACAAAGTTACCGGTAGTGAAGAAGCATTGCTTAATGCTTTGGAATCGTTTGATGCCATGGAGCGCCTAAACGATATAAACGGAATTAAAGGTTTCCCTTCGCGTTCTTTTGAGCGTAGTTCTTATGCAAAACACGGACGTGAAAACTGGCATCAGGCTGATGATGAAAAGTGGGAATGGAAGGGTACAACAAGCAGTGATGAAGCTGTGGGACACTATCTGGCTTTTTCTATGGTACTTGAATTTGTTGATGATGAGGATGTTAAAAAAAGAGCATTGAAGCTCTTACTGGAAATGACCGATCACATAATTGATAACGATTTATATTATGTAGATGTCGATGGTAAGCCAACAAGGTGGGGACGCTGGAATCCTGATTATGTTAATAAATTTAATAAAAGTGTTGGCGATCGTAAGCTTAATTCTTCAAATATTATAGCTTTTTTACAGGCTGCATATCATTTTTCCGGTGATGAGAAATATAAGACTAAAGCCTATGAGTTGATTGACAATTATGGTTATTTAGAAAACCTTAGCGTAGCAATGTCTGAAATAGGAGTTGTTGATTTTGAAGATAAAGAAAGTCAGGATCTGTCTGATTCATGGAATCATTCTGATGATGAAATGTATTTTTTGAGTTATTGGTATCTATACCGATATGCTTTTAATGATAAGCTAAAAGCTAAATACTATGATGTAATAAAAGATCATTGGAATATTGAAAGACCCGAAAAGGACGGTTTGTGGAATTTGTCTTATGCTTTGATTGGGGCAGAAGAGTTCGATTTAGATAATACAATATGGTATTTAAAAGAATTTCCATTAGATATGATATCATGGAGTATTAATAATTCCGGTAGAAAAGACCTTGAGTTTTTACCTGATAATTTCCGGGAGCAAACTACATCACATGTTTTACCTCCTGACGAAAGACCGGTTTTTAAACATAACACAAACACTTTCACTCTGGATTCGGGAGATGAAGGAAGAGTAGAATACAGTGGAGATATTTATCTTTTACCATATTGGATGGGTAGGTATTTGGGAGTGATTTCAGAACCGAAAAATAAATAGTGCCGACCAAACAAACGGCTTAATTAATTCGCGCATTCGTGGCTAAAAAAATGAAAGGAAAATTTAAGTTAGTATTGCTATTGCTGATTTTGCAAATTTCATCATGTGGCAAAAAGGAAGTAAGTATTAATTCGGAAGTGATTAATTTAGAAAACAATTGGCAATTAACTTCAAGTGAAAACATTAACGAGGCAAACGGCAGGCAGATTT
Organism: Bacteroidota bacterium; assembly: GCA_039714315.1. Taxonomy (NCBI): domain Bacteria; kingdom Pseudomonadati; phylum Bacteroidota; species Bacteroidota bacterium. The sequence continues at coordinate 12,614 of JBDLJM010000024.1, forward strand.
CTACTTTAGAATATAGAACTGAAAACTGGAACAATGCGGTTGTTCCCGGAACGGTTATGGGTAGTTTGGTTGCCGATAGTGTGATAATCGATCCGTATTTTGGATTGAACCTTAAGAAAATAGATAGAGAGCAATTTAAAAAATCTTGGTGGTACAGAAACGAGTTCGAAATTAAAAATTATATAAAAGAGCAGCATGTCAACCTTAGATTCAACGGAATAAATTACCGTGCAAATTTGTGGCTAAACGGTAAAAAAGTAGCAAATAAGGAAGATTTTGCAGGAGCATTTAGAATTTTTTCATTCGATATATCTAAATATGTAAAACCGGGGAAAAATGTACTTGCCATTGAGTTGTTTCCTCCTGATGACGGGGAATATACTATAGGCTTTGTCGATTGGAATCCTATTCCTCCCGACCGCAATATGGGAATATTTCGGGAAGTTTATTTGGAAATAAATAATGGAGTAAAACTAAGAAGTCCTTTTGTAGCTTCAAAAGTAGATATCGAATCAAAATCGGATGCAGAACTATTGATACAGACAATAGTTGAAAACAATACAGATAAAACAGTTGAAGGAATACTCAAGGCAGATTTCGAATTAGGAAATATCGAAAAAGAAATCACCCTAAAACCACATTCAAAAAACAACATAAGTTTTACTTCTTCGGAGTTCGATTTATTAAAAGTGAGTAAAATAAAGCTCTGGTGGCCAAACGGAATGGGAGAACCAAATCTCTATGACCTAAATATTGAATTCAGAGAGAACAATAAAATACTTGATGTTGTAACAAGTAAATACGGTATCAGGGAAGTAGAAAGCTACCTGAATGATAAAGGAAACAGGGGTTTTAAAATTAATGGAGAATTTGTTCTTATACGCGGTGGTGGATGGGTAGACGATTTATTGTTACAGGATACACAAGAGAGTATTCAGTCTCAGATAGAATATGTAAAGCAAATGAACCTGAACACAATCCGTTTGGAGGGTATTTGGGGAAAGGATAAAACAATCTACGATTTGTGCGATCAGAACGGTATTCTGATAATGGCCGGTTGGAGCTGTCAGTGGGAGTGGCAGGAATATTTGTTAAAAGAAACTCATGAAAAATATGGGGGAGCTACAAATTCAGAGGATGTTAAGCTGTTGACTGAATACATGAAAGATCAGGTGATTTGGTTGAGAAATCACCCAAGTATTTTTGTATGGATGTTGGGTAGTGATAAACTTCCGGCACCTAATCTAGAGAAAAATTACATCGATATTTTCAATGAATATGATAATTTACGGCCTTATGTCACTTCTGCCGGAGGAGTAGGAAGTGAAAGTAATGTTGTAGCGGAAGCAACTTTGATAAGTGATATTAGTGGTCCAACCGGAATGAAAATGCTGGGACCTTATGCATATACTCCCCCTGTATATTGGTATAAAGATACAACTCATGGCGGAGCTTATGGTTTCAATACCGAAACATGCCCGGGTCCCAATGTTCCTCCTCTGAGTTCGTTGAAAAAGATGATTCCTGAAGATAAGTTATGGCCGCAAAGCAAAGAGGATTGGGAGTATCACGCAGGGAGAAATGCATTTAGTACATTAGACAGGTATAATAAGGCTATTGAAAAGCGTTATGGGAAGCCGGAAAGTATAGAGGAATATGCTTTTAAAGCCCAGATAATGAATTATGAATTGATGCGACCTATGTTCGAAGCATTCAGGGTAAATGCTCCAGAAAGCACGGGACTGATTCAGTGGATGCTCAATTCTTCATGGCCTGAAACATATTGGCAGTTATACGATTCGTATCTGCAGCCTAATGGAGCTTACTATGCCACTAAGAAAGCTAATAATCCGCTTCATGCAGTTTATCGTTATGGCTTTGATGATATTTATCTGATTAATGAAAGGTTAGATAGTATAGATAATCTGAAAATGGAAATCAAAGTATTTGATAAAAGTTCTGATATTATTTATGAAAGCATATGGAATGGGAGTATAGAAAAGAGTAAGTCTAAATTTATACTTAAATTACCGAAGGGCTTATCTAAAAACGAGTTGTACTTTTTAGATTTAAGTTTGTTAAACGATCAAGGTGAAAAAATAGAAAGTAATTTTTATTGGCTGTCTGCAAAAAGGGATATCTTGGATTATTCTGCGGGAAAAAAGCTGGAATGGGAGTACTATACACCAACAAAACAATATGCCGATTTTACAGCTGTAAATAATATGGAATTAGCCCATATTGATTTATCAACAGAGCTTAAGCAGGGAGAAGTTAATGAGCTAACGGTGAAATTAAAGAATACTTCAGATAAAATAGCATTTTTCATTTATCTCGATTTAATAGACATGAACGGAGAATCTGTTTTACCAATAAACTGGAGTGATAATTACATAAGTATTTTATCTAAAGATTCAGTTAATTTATCTGCACGATGGAAGTCAGACAAAACTGATTATAAGGTGATAATTAGGGGTGTAAATGTAGAAACAATTGAAAAAACTTTGAAATAAGATGATGAAGATATTGAAATTTACAGGGTTATTGCTGCTGTTAGTTTTTATTTCAGCAATTGTTTTTGTGACTTATAATTGGCGGGACCGTCATCCGGATTACAATCTGGACTTGTTGATTATTCCTGAAGAAGAGAAATCTGAAATAATGGTAGGTGCTTCTGCTCAGCCAATAACAGTAGACATTGTCGATACCTGGAATGATGTAAATTCAGATGCTAAATTTAAGCCGGAAGACGGAGATACTTATAACGATAATAATAAAAATGGAAAGTTCGATGTATACTGGATAGCCGGATTTGATAATAAACGTGCAGCAAATGGGGTACACGATGATGTTTGGGCAAGAACCGTTGTTATTGACGATGGAAACAGCAGAATAGCTATTGTATCTGTTGATGCGATTGGGTTTATGATAGACGATGTAATTGATGTGCGTAAGTCGATAGAGAAAGAATTAAATATAGACTACTGCATAATAGCCAGTACTCATACACATGAATCAAACGATTTGATTGGGATTTGGGGTTCCGGTCTAACTCAGTCAGGTGTTGATGAGGAGAACATGAATTATGTTAAAGAGCAAATTAAGAGGTCGGTTAAAGAAGCCGTAGAGTCAATGCAAACTGCAGAACTTCACATAGCGCAAGACCTTGTAAGTGGCGATAAATGGGTTGATGATTCCAGAAAACCTATTGTGAAAGATAGTGGAATAAGACTTATCAGAGCGGTTAATCCGGATAAAGGAAATACAATTGCAACCTTGATGTTCTGGGCAAATCATCCGGAAACACTTTGGAATAAAAATCTTCAAATAAGTTCTGATTTTCCACATTATTACCGTGAGTTTGTAGAAGATGGAATTTACAAAAATGACACTTTGATTAAAAAAGGATTGGGAGGAATAGCAATTTATTTCAATGGTTCTGTAGGAGGGTTAATGACTACACGACCCCAGAATGAGATTAAAGATCTTGTAAGTGATTCGATTTATGATAAAGCGGGCTTTCCAAAAATAGAGGCCCAAGGAAGAAACTTGGCTTTAGTATCGCTTGATGCTTTGGAAAATCCGGATACCGTACTGAAAAGATCAAATATAAAATTACGTGCAAAAAGTATTCTTCTACCATTGGAAAATAATACATTTAAAATGGCTTCAGCTATTGGTTTACTTCGCAGAGGGATGTCGGGTTATATGAAGATGAAGAGCGAGGTAGCAATTATGGAAATAGGTCCTTTATCTATAGTAACGATTCCCGGAGAATCTTACCCCGAATTAGTTAATGGAGGAGTAGCTGCCCCTGAAGGAAATGATTTTAATTATACTTCCGTTAAACATAGATCTATCAGAGAAATGATGAATGGAAAATATAAAGTAGTTATAGGTTTGGCAAATGATGAAATTGGCTATATAATTCCAAAAAGTCAATGGGATGTAGAAGCGCCTTATGCTTATGAAAGGGAAAGTTCTCAGTATGGTGAAGGGAATTCTTTTGGCCCGGAAACAGCCGTAATTATTTGTAGGGAAATTGAAGGGATTATTGATGATTTAGATAAAAAGTAGCTATAATATCGACTAAAACTATAAGATGAGGAAGATTTTAAAAATAGTATCAATTATAATTATTTCACTATTTGTATTAGTGTTCTTCTCTATTGATAAGATATCTTTTAAACCCTATTTCGAAACAGAGCATTACGCTAAGACAATAGAAGCTTTTAAAGAAAGTAAAAATGTAGAGGCAGAAGGGAAATTATATGCAGGTTTTTCGTCAGTAAACATTACTCCCGATACAATATCTAATATTCCTTTAGCCGGTTTTGGGAATCGTGAAGGAAAGGAAATGGAAGGAGTTCATGACAGTACCTTTGCTAAATCTATCGCAATACAAGTGGAGGACAAACTTGTGGTAATGTGCTCTGTAGATATGCTTATTATTCCTTTGGAAGTAAGTGAAAATGTTTATTCCGAACTTGAAAAATATAATATTAGCTCTAATCAGGTTTATTTCTCAGCAACACATACGCACTCGGGTATTGGTTCATGGGGAAAGGGAATTGTTGGAGAAATGTTTGCAGGTGCTTATAATGAGTTGGTAGTAGATAAGATTGTTAAAGGAATAGTAAAGTCCATATCCGGAGCAATTTCCGACTTAAAAGCATCATCATTTTCTCATTCCGGATTCGAAGCACCACAACTTGTAAAAAACAGATTAGTTGGCGATAAGGGAGAAGAGAACAGCGGGTGTTCTTTTCTGTATTTCAGGCAGGATAATGGCAAGACTGCAATTATATCCTCTTTTTCTGCGCACCCTACAGTTTTGGGAGGGAGTAATATGCTTTTAAGTGCCGATTATCCGGGCTATTTGCAACGAAAACTTGAGGGAAACGGAGTAGATATGGCAATGTTTTTTGCCGGAGGAGTGGGAAGTCACGGACCTGAAGGTTTAGGCGATAATTTTGCAAAAGCAGAGTATATCGGTAATACACTAGCCGATAGTGTTTTGCTTAAAATTAAGAATATAGAAGTTGAACATCAAGTAAAGCTTAAAGCACTTACTGCAGAAGTGTTTTTACCAAAGTTAAAAATGAGATTAAGTGATGATTATCAATTGAGTAATTTTTGGAGCAAAAAGTTATTAGATGAATCTGAAAGAGTATATGTTCAGTCGCTTGTATTAAGTAATTTTGTATTGATAACTACACCAGCTGATTTTAGTGGAGAATTAGCTCTAAATATTTCAAATTCACTTTATAAAAAAGGTTACTATTCAGTAATTTCAAGTTTTAATGGCGATTATATTGGTTATGCTGTACCATTAAAATATTATCACTTACAAGAGTACGAAACCCATACCATGTCGTGGTATGGACCGTATATGGGAGAGTATTTTAGTGATGTTATTTTAAGACTGAGTAATGGGTTATGAGGTTATTGGAGTGATTTTAAAGTCATAAAAAGTAGCTCTAAAACCGTTACCCTTAGGACAAGATGCCATCATGCCAACCATTATTTTTACATTTTTGGGGAAGTAGGATATATTACTCATTTGATATTTTTTACCATCGCTAGAGTAGTAAATTTCTATTGCATCTCTTTTTCTGATAGCTTTAATTCAAATCGATTTAGGATTTGAATTTAAAATATTTACACTCCAGTTACTGAATTCTCTGGTAGTAACGGTACTGTAATTGTATACCTCATTTACGTATTCAATACCTGTTTTGATCCAGTTTTTTTCATCAATTCTAAACATTAATCCCATTTGATCGTAAAGCGAATTATACTCTCCGGTGATTTTCACTCTTACTTCGAACTCTCCTTCAATTTCAGTATAATAAAATGGACCGTTATCAGCTATAAATCCGTAATGAGTAATTTGCCAGTAATCTGTTTTTGGAGGAACATTTACTATTAACTTATTATTTTCTAAGTTCCAGTTTCCGGGTTCGTTATGCCATTTCATTTTTTTATCAGCTTTTTAGTAAAGCTATGAAATGGCTTTTATTTTAATTTATGAATATTAGCATAATTATGTAGAATATTTTCATAGAGCTAATAATTCACAACTTTATACTAAAAAAGAAGAAGTATAATTTGCTGTCATAGTTTTTCTTTGTTAATGGCCGTAATAGTTTCCGGTTTATAAAGCAAGAAGATTATGAAGTCGATAATATACTTTTTTTTAATAATTCTTTTACTGTCAACATCAGTATATAGCCAGAAAACAGAGCAATTTATTTTCCCTCTGCAAAACACCTATGTCCATGCGAGTTCTATTGTAGAATTACCCAATGGCGATTTGCTTGCCTGTTGGTTTGAAGGCGATGGAGAACGGAACTCTAATAACAACAGAATTAACGGTGCAAGGCTTAGAAAGGGTAAAAAAGAATGGAGCGATAAATTCCTAATGGCCGATTATCCCGATCATCCCGATTGTAACCCTGTTTTATTTGTAGATAGAAATGAACAATTGTACCTGTTTTGGGTAATTGTGCGGGCAAACAGATGGGAAAGCTCTGTTATAGAGTATAGAACAAGCACAAATTACAAAAGCAAAGGAGCTCCAAAATGGAATTGGCAGGATGTTATGTTATTAAAACCCGGAGAAGAATTTGCCGAAACAATTAAAAAATCGTTCGACGAGCGGGAAGGTCCGGATTATTCCTGGGCTGAATATGCCCGCAAGTACGAAGATATGCTTTATGAAGCGGCTGTGGATAAGAAAAAAAGAACTACAGGCTGGATGCCACGAATTCATCCTCTACAGTTAGAAAACGGACGAATATTGCTTCCTCTTTATTCCGATGGTTACAATTTATCGCTTGTTGCGATATCTGATGATGATGGGAAATCGTGGCAAAGTTCTCTTCCAATTGTCAGTAGAGGAGGAGTACAGCCAAGTTTAGTTGAAAATAAGGAAGGTAACATAATAGCATTTTTACGGGATAACGGCGATTCGCCAGGGAGAGTAATGATTTCTGAATCGAAAGATAATGGTTATACATGGACGCACGCTAAAAAATCAGAAGTGCCCAATCCGGGTACAAGTGTTGAGGTTATAAAGTTAAAGTCGGGAAATTGGTTGATGGTTTATAACGATGTTGAAGATGGAAGGAATTCGTTTGCCGTAAGTATTTCTTCAGATGAAGGAAAAACATGGGGGCGAACAAAGCATTTAGAAAAGGTAGATAAAGGTAATGGCCGATTTGCATATCCGTCGGTTATTCAGAATAGGAAGGGTATTATTCATATTACTTATTCCTATCATGTAGGGGGAAATAAATCGATAAAGCATGTGAGTTTTAATGAGAATTGGATAACTGAGTAGATTATGAGTTTTAAAAAGATATTGAGTTTATTACATGTATTGCTTCTAACGTTGAATGTTTTAGCTCAAACAACCTTTGAGAATGGAAGACTTATTTATTCGGCTGATGAATTAGAAAATGGTGAATTTATAAAGGAATTTATGCTGATTGGACCTTTTTCAAATTCATTGTCTGATGGTGAAAAAGACTATTTCCATCTCGATAATTCGTGTTTGGGTTTTAAAAGAGATTATTTGAAACCGATAGGTGGGGAGCAGGGGGTAAAGCCAAACTTGGAGCAGGAAGTCAGTTTAGAAACGGGAGAGGTTTTTAAATGGGAGCTTAATAAGAGTACAGAAGATATTATCGACCTAAAAAAGATTTTTGTACCAAACGAAGGAGTAGTTGCCTATGCTGCTATATGGATTGAAAGCGACAAAGAACAGGAGAAAATATTAGGAGTAGGGTCAAACGATGGAATGAAAGCATGGCTCAATGGCAAATTGTTATTGAAAGTACATAAACCACGTATTGTAAAAATAGATGACGAGTACCTAAAGTTGAAATTGAAAAAGGGGAACAATATTCTTTTACTAAAAATAGAACAAGGCTTAGGCGGATGGGGATTTGCTTTGCGACCTGTAGATAATGAAACAGCCTGGAAGCAGGTACAGAATAATCTTGATGTAGCAATGAACAGTGAATTTGTTATTGAAGGGGATAAAATTATTGGAACAATTGGAGATAATAATATAGTAGGGCAACTTAGTAACCTGCCAATGGCAGAAATCGAGTTTTCAGCTATCGATAAATCACATAGTAAAATAATTTCGGCACAACTGGGATCAAAGTTAGTTTTAGACAAGAAAGAATTTACTGCCAAAGAATATTCAATAAAAATAAGTTTTGATAGCGATAATGGCGGTCATAGCACATATGCATATATGAATACTTCGGTTGATGTGGTAGAGGAGTTGAGAGAACTTTTAGCACAAAAAAATGTTGTTAGCAATCTGATCATAGATCCATCGCCACTGGAAAATTATTATCTCGATTATATTAAAACAGTAAAGTGGTTAGATTCGGTAAATAAACTTTGGGAGCATCCATACGGATATCGAAGGTATTTGGGAGGATTGCAAAAGGCGTTTAAAGGTTTGGAAGAATTATCAGAAAGCAATAATAATTTCGAAAAGGTTTTTCCTCAGCCAAAATCTATGGAATTTAATGGAGCAAAATGCAAAATATCTCCAAATTGGAAAGTGTATTATTCTACAGAAACAAAAGATGTTTTGAATGAAAAAATTGAGTCTTTTTGGCGAGGATATTTTTCGCAGGAAGTAAATTATACTTCAGAGCCGGGGAAAAGTAAAACCATAAATATTTATTTAAAAGAGAATTCAGGTTTAGAGAAAGAAGCTTATGAAATTACGGTTGAAAAGAATATAGTTAAAGTAGTAGCTTCTGCCAAACAAGGATTGTTTTACGGATTAAGTACACTGGTACAGGCGCTCGAAATATCACATATACTTCCTACAGGAATAATTATAGATTCTCCGGCATATTCGGTTCGTAGTGTAATGCTATCAAATATCAAGGCAGAAATGAGCGATGATTTTAAGGCTTATATAAAAAAGTTATCCGGGTTGAGGTATAACGAAATTTACATCTACTCCGAAGGCTATTTACATTTGGATAATCATGATAAACTGAAAGAAATAACAGAGATTTTTGACTATTGCAAAGATCATTTTATTGAGCCGGTTCCCTTTATTGAAACTTTTGGATCTGCAACATTTACCGGTATTCTGGATCCTTGTTTAGATGAAGGTATTTATCACGAAAGGGAAAGTTTTATATCAGATAAGTTCGGATTTATAAAATTGGGAGTAAAGCGTATTCACGATTGCGATAATTCAACTATACGTGTGTTTGCAGGAGAGTTAGAGCTTGTGAAAAACACAGACTATATGCTCCTTATAACTGAAGAACCTAAAATTAAAATTATTAATTCTAATTATATACAGAAGGAATTAAAATTGAGTTTTGATGAAGTTGATTTTACAGATTTCCCACATCCGGCAACTTGTCCGAGCAATCCAAAAGGTTGGGAAATTCAGGAAAGAGTAATTTCCTCAATAATTAAAGAATTAAAGCCAAATAAACTGCATATAAGTCAGGATGAGGTAGGCTTTGTAAACAAGTGTAGCTTGTGTAAAGCTCGTGGTATATCTAATAGAGAACTGATGATTGACCAAATAAACAGAGTACATGAAATTATTAGAAAATATGATGATAATATAGGGATTTACATTTGGGGAGATATGTTTAGTGATCTACAAAATGCACCAAAAATAGATGCAGTTGGTGCAATAGATGGTTTACCAAAAGATATAATGGTTAACGATTGGAATTACCTGGCTGTTTATCACAGTGACAAAGCACAGACAATAAATCAAATGAATTTTTATTTGGAAAGGGGATATAAAACTGGTGGAGTAGCGTGGTTTGAACCGGCAAATATATTGGATATCATGCTCGCAGGTAAAAAATATCCCGACCAGTTTATGGGAATAATGCATAGTGCATGGTATGGTTATAAGTACAGTTTATTGCCCGTGGCTGAGGCAAACTGGACAGGACGAATTATAATTGGTGAGTTGGGGTTTTAAAGAAACGATTCATAAATTATATCAACGAATGATAAATAGTAAATTATGATAGATAAATTTTTTAAATCGATATTGTTATCAGTTTTTGTGCTGATATCTACAACAGTATTTGCCCAAAATAAGCCATCTATTTCAAAAGAGAATATTCTTGTTTACCGTGCAAGTGAAGCAAAGAAATTGAGTGAATCCGAAATAGAAAAGAACATCGAAATAATCCGCAGTAAAATGACTGTGGAAGAAAAGATAGAATTAATTACAGGCGATGATTTCAGAACAAAACCAAATGTACGTTTGGGAATTCCGGCTTTTACCATGACTGACGGGCCGCTGGGTCCCCGTGGAAAAGGACCTAACACTGTTTATTCAGCACCTGTAAATATTGCTGCTGCGTGGGATAGAGATTTAACATATCGTATAGGGCAATCGATGGGGGAAGAAACCAGGATTTTAGGATTCAACCTTTTGTTGGGACCCTGTATTAATATTGCAAGAGTTCCTTTTGGTGGACGAAATTTCGAGAGTTTCGGTGAAGACCCTTATTTAATGTCGGAGATGGCAGTACCTGTTATCGAAGGTGTTCAGAATAAAAACGTGGCAACCTGTACCAAGCACTTTGTAGCAAATAATCAGGAATGGAACAGGTTTGATGTAAGTGCTGAAATTGATGAACGCACAATGCGCGAAATATATTTCCCTGCGTTTAAAGCAGCTGTGCAACGTGCCGGAAGCTATTCTATCATGGGAGGATATAATAAAGTAAACGGAACTTATGCCAATGAGAATAAGTACTTATTGAACGATGTATTAAAAGAAGAATGGGGATTCGACGGAATTGTAATTTCCGATTGGGGTGCTGTTCGTTCAACGGTTAAAACAGCCGAAGCGGGTATGGATCTGGAAATGCCAAATGGCAAGTATTTGGGAGAGAAACTTCTTGCTAAAATTATAAGCGGAGAGGTTGATGAGAGTATTCTTGATGATAAAGTTGCGAGGATTCTCAGAATTATGTTCAGAATGAATCTTTTTGGAGAAACCCCCGATATGTATGGTGGTTATATTAATTCGGATAAGAATAAAGCTATCGCTTTAGAAACAGCACAAAAGAGTATAGTTCTGCTTAAAAATGAGAATAATGTTTTACCTCTTGATAAAAGTAAAATAAAAACAATTGCCGTTATCGGACCTAATGCAGCAACCGCACGTTTGGGAGGTGATGGTTCTGGGCACTCTGATGCCTTAAATCCAATTTCTCCATTAGAAGGAATTATAGATATTGTTGGGAGCGATGTAGAGGTGAAATATGCCTTTGGAGTAAAACTTAAAAGAAAAGATTTGCCAATTGCTCCAGAGAGTATGTATTTACAAACCGATGGAGTAACTCCGGGTATCAATGCCGAATACTGGAATAATAAAAAACTTGAAGGGCCATCGGTAGCTAGCGGAATTGACAAAAGTATAAATCACTCATGGGGATTTGAAGAGTCGCCTGTGCCGGGAGTCGTTAACGATGATAAGTTTTCTGTACGTTGGACAGGTAAATTCAAATCGCCGGGAACAGGCTTGTTCGAAATAGGAGTAAAGGCCGATAATGGTGTGAAATTGTTCTTAGACGGAAACCTTGTAATTGATTCGTGGACAGATCAGGCTCCGGGACAGTTTAAAACAGAGTATTACGAGTTTGAAGAAGGAAAGTTATACGATTTAAAAGTTGAGTTTTACGAAAATATAGGTACATGTCGTGCTCGTTTGGGTATTGCTCCCGTAGAGGGGGGAGGCGAACTGCAGGAAGCTGTAGAAGTGGCAAAAGGAGCTGATGTAGTAGTTATGAATCTGGGTATGGCTAAAAATCTTGAAGGAGAACAACGCGACAGAGATTATCTGGAATTACCACCTATGCAGATGCAGCTTTTAAATGAGGTTATAAAAGTGAATAAGAATGTGGTAGTAAGCTTAAACAATGGTTCTGCAATGTTGATAAACGATTGGATTGATAAAGTTCCGGCTCTTATAGATGCTTTATATCCTGGAGAACAAGGTGGTAAAGCTTTGTCTCAAATATTATTTGGAGAAGTTAATCCTTCAGGAAAACTTCCATTTACTTGGATGAAAAAATGGGAAGATCATCCGGCGGTAAAAACATATCCGGGAGATAGGGAAGTAGCTTTATATAAAGAAGGAATTTTTATGGGATATCGTCATTGGGATAAAAACAAAATTGAACCATTGTATGAATTTGGATATGGACTTTCATATACCGAATTTGAATATTCCGATTTGAAATTGTCATCGACAAATATGTATCAAAACGATACTATTACAGTTTCTGTAAAGATTACAAATATTGGGAATATTGAAGGAGACGAAATAGTACAACTTTACATAAATGATAAAAAAGCAAGTGTAGAACGAGAAGTAAAAGCTTTAAAAGGTTTTGAAAGAGTTAGCCTAAAAGTTGGAGAGAGTAAGGACGTGAAATTTAAAATAGAGAAAAGTGCTCTTTCATTCTACGATGTGATAAATAAAAAATGGAAAGCTGAGAAAGGTAAGTTCGAAATGTTGATTGGAGCTTCATCACGCGATATTAGGATAAGGAAAACGTTTAAATTGAAATAGAATAAAACATTTAATTATGAGTTTTTTGCAGTTGAATTATAAAGTTATTACGCTTATGGCATTGTTTATATTTATTGAACAAAGTCTATTGGCGCAAAATAACAAATTGCAATTCAAAGAGGATAAAACTTTTAAGATTGTTCAGTTTACCGATATGCACTTCGTTAAGGGAGGTGAAAGATCGCCGGAAGTCCTGAAAAATATAAAATCGGTGATGAAGGAGGAAGTGCCGGATTTGGTTGTTCTAACAGGTGATATTGTTACAAGTAGTGAGGAAAAAGATGTAGCAATTGCAAGTTGGAAGATGATTACAGATCTATTGAAAAAATACAAGACTCCCTATGCAATTACTTTTGGTAATCACGATAGTGAGAATGTAATTACGAATGATGAACTATTGGAGTATTTGTCAAAACGTCCTTATTGTCTTCTATACGACGAAGGAGGGGATGATGTAAAAGGAGTGGGGAATTTTGTGTTGCCTATACATTCTTCGAATGGAGTTGTTGAGAAGCTGTTGTACTTTCTCGATTCAGGAGCTTATTCCTCAGTTAAGGAAAATGGTGTAGGGGGATATGACTGGATTGGCCGTTCACAAATAAAGTGGTTTGCAGAAACAAATCAATTATGGCTAAAAAAGAATGAAGAAGTAGAAGCATTGTTTTTCTTTCATATACCACTTCCAGAATACAAGCAGGCGTTTGATGATGGGGAATATAAAATAGGAGTTCGTATGGAGGAGGAATGTTCACCTGAAATTAATACCGGAATGTTTGCTGAAATGGTGCAACAGGGCAATGTATTAGGAACTTTTGTGGGGCATGATCACAATAATAATTACCTAGCTCAATTGTACAACATTGCACTGTGTTATGGTTATATGTCGGGAGGTAATTGTTATGGAGATTTACCTTTAAATGGAGCCCGTGTTATTTTATTGGAAGAAGAAAAAAAGGGTTTTAAAACCTGGCTTAGGAGAAGTGATAAGAAAAAATTATATGAGGTTGAATTACCATATGTAGAAAAAGAATCAAATAAAGAAGACTGATGAAAGATATTCACATGGAAAGCTTGAGGTTGATAATCAGGAGGTATTTATTTCTAATTTCAATAATACTTATCTCATGTAGCAAAAATCCAAAGTCTGTAAATAGTGTCATAGATAAGGCAGTTAAGCATATCTATACTAATGTTAGTAGCGATAGTATAAATAGTTTGAGCAACGAGGATGTTTTAAGGCTTTTTGATGAGGATGAATTGCAGGTTTTGGCAACAAGGTACTGGAGCTTTGATATAAATACATCTGCAATTGTATCGGTAATGCGTGTTAATAATCAGGCTATTGTGCCTTTTTGGTTGGAGGATAATGGTTTTGTGAAAACAGGTTTAACAGTGAAAAATGAATACACTGTTTATGAGGTTTGGCAAAAAGAATATTCTGCCGGTAGGGTAGGTCTTGGAATTAACGGATTCGATAATCAGAACAGACATTATTTCGTGTCAGTTAAAGCTATTGATAAATCAAAGGAGCTTATTCTTAGTAACTTCTTTCCTGAAAATCAGTTTGTGGGTAAAATGGATGTGGGATCATTTACTTATCACGATTGGGATGAGCTTGTTTTAACCGAAGTTCCTGAAGAATTGGTGGGCGGAAAACTTTTACCAACAGTAAGAGGTAGAGCACGTGAGGCAAATTTAATTAATGCTTTTAGAAAAACCCCGTTTCCTTCATCTGATAAACCGGATCAAATAATGCTGACATGGAGCAAAGATCCCAAAACAACCCAATCTATTCAATGGCGAACTAACTTGAGTTCTAATAAAGGTGTTGTACGCTACTGGAAAGAGGATGATAGTAGAAAAGAGTACACTCAGGTCGAGGCTAAAAGTAAAATTATGGATGACAGAATGTTGTATAACGACAGAACAATTAATCGTTATACGGCAGTGCTCGAAAATTTAGATAAAAATACTTCATATAGTTATATCGTCGGAAATAATGAAACAGATATCTGGAGTGATACAGCAGTATTTAAAACAGCTGCGGATGACTCAGCTCCTTTTTCATTTACCTATTTTGGAGATACGCACAAAACACCTCATTGGGGAGAGTTGATAGATGA
>JBDLJM010000025.1 GCA_039714315.1 Bacteroidota bacterium
TCCGGGCAGCCCTATAGCAGGTAGTTCCGGGCAGCCCTATAGCAGGTAGGTCCGGGCAGCCCTATAGCAGGTAGTTCCGGGCAGCCCTATAGCAGGTAGTTCCGGGCAGCCCTATGTGGCTGCCCTTTCAAACCTCTAAAATTATCCCTACCTTTAATACAGCATCCCAACAACATTTATCATGCAAAACCGAAAATTCCACAACCGAATATCTTTAAGGTTAAAAGATTACGACTATTCCCAATCAGGACTATACTTCATAACCATCAATACCCGCAAATTCAAACATATGTTTGGCAGGATTATCAACAAAAAAATGATATTAAACGAAGCGGGCAAAATGATCTACAAGTGGTATTATGAAATAGAAAACAAATATCCCGATAAATTCTGCCACGAAATGATTATAATGCCAAATCACTTTCACTGCATCATAGAAAATGCCCCGGAAGAAACCCCAAACGCAAACACCATACTGTTGCCCAAATGCACAAAAACCGTACTGTTGCCCCAAAAATCAAGCACCGTACTGTTGCCCCTACGTGGGCAACAGTACGGTCCAAATAATAAAAAATTCCATACTACAATAGGCGATGCCATAGGGTGGTTCAAAACTATGACTACAAATGAATATATTAGAGGCGTGAAAAACCATAACTGGAAAAAATTCGATAAAAAACTATGGCACAGAAATTATTATGAACGAATAGTCAGAAATAAAAGAGCATATATTGATATTGCTAATTATATAATACGAAATCCGGAAAAATGGGATAAGGGGTAGTCACAAAGGACTACCCAGACACATTAGGGCTACCCAGACACATAGACACTCCTTAATGGATCATCAATAATAAAAGATACGGTCGACACTATGTGATCGACCGCAACACAAATAAATTTAACATGAAATATCTGCATACATTTCTTCTTCTCTTTCTATTATCAAATTATTCCAGCGCCCAAACATTCCCAAAGTCAAATGATTTTGATATTCACGAACGATTTATTGATATCGATACAATCAGGCTTAACATAAAAATAAAACCATGGCAAAAGACCGTATCCGGCACAGCACAAATAACATTTACACCACTAAGAAGCAAAGTGGATTCATTTTTCATCCATAGTGTTGATTTTTCATTAAACAGCATCCTCTTAAACGGTAAAAAAGCCGATTACAAATACCTCCCAAAAGGAGGAATGTGGATTTTTCCTCAATCGTTGCTTAAAGAAAGAAACTCCTTAAGCATTAACTATACTGCCAAACCAAAAAAAGGAATGTACTTTATAGGTTGGGATGACAAAACCGATCGCAGAAACAAACAAATCTGGACACAGGGACAGGGAATCGACAACAGACACTGGTTTCCGGCTTATGACCTGCAGGACGAAAAAGCTATTTATGATTTAAAGATTTCATTCCCAAATAATCATGAAATACTATCTAACGGAAAGCTTATTTCGAAAAATATAGATTCTGTAAATACAAATTGGCACTTCAGAACCCAACACCCTATGAGTTCGTATCTGGTTATGGTAGGCGGTGGAGAGTATGAAGTTAAAAATTCAATTAAAGATGATGAAATCTCTCAACCCGATTCTCCCGGTCGGGATGACGAAGAAAATATAGAATTTCAATACTACTATTACCCCGAAAAAGAATCGTGGAACGAAAGTACATATTTCAAGACTGAGGAGATAATGTCCTTTCTAGAGGAAGAAATTGGAGTTAAATACCCCTGGGACAAATATGCCCAAATTCCGGTATCCGATTTCAAACACGGTGCCATGGAAAATACCGAAGCTACGGTATTCAGCGATGTATACCTGTGTAACGACTCTTCGTTTGTCGACAGAAACTACCTCAGCGTAAACGCGCACGAAATGGCTCATCACTGGTTTGGTGATGCTCTCACCTGTGAAAGCTCAAAACACCATTGGCTGAACGAAGGTTTTGCCACTTATTATCAGCTTTTGGCTATAGAAAAGTTTCTCGGTGAAGAAGATTTTCTTTGGGAGAAAAAACTATATCGCGAAATGATTTTGGAGGCATCAAAAAGAGACAGCCTCGCACTTGCACACCCAAAAGCGGGAACCGAAAGGTTTTACTACAAAGGAGCTTTTGTACTGATGATGCTGGAAAAGGAAATTGGCCACGATAACTTCAAAAAAGCAATAAAGAATTACAGTTCCGACAATATTTATAAAGTAGTTGATACACATACATTAATCTCTTCCTTCGAAAGCAGTTTAGATATAGTACTTGATAATTATTTTAAGCAGTGGGTGTTCGAATACGGTGAAGCAAAGGTTAAGGTTTCATATTTTCACAAAGGAAATAAAAGAGGGATTCAGTTTAAACAAAGCGGTAAAATATTTGATATTACTATTCCCGTAAAGCTTTCCGACAAAAATAAAACTCATAATTACAGACTGAGAAATGAAGTTGATACAATGTTTTTCGGCAAAAAGATAAAATCATTCGAAATTGACCCTAATATAGAAGCATTAGCAGAGTTTACCGTAATTAAACCCACTTCATTTTGGAAAGAACAGGCATTAAAAGGAAGCAGTTCATACAGCAGGTGGAATGCAGTAAAAAATCTAGAAAATTCAGACCCTGATAAAAAACTGAAGATTTACAGTAAAGTAAACTTAAAAGAAGAAAACTACAATGTTGTATCCGAAATTTACTCCCAAATAAAACATGAACATTCCAAATCGGCAATAAAGCTCAAAACGAAAATCCTTAAGTTGAAGGATATCGATTTAAGAAAAAGTATTATTACACAAACAATTCAGATTGGGGCAGATGACAAAACTTATTTCGAAGATTTCCTAAATACAAAATCTTACGACTTAACCGCAGCTTCCCTGGATTTGTTATGCAAAAGCTTCCCGGGAGAAAGTGACAAATACCTGAGTATCACAAAAAATATTACCGGAGCAACAATTCCCGCTGTAAGATTATCATGGTTAATGAATGCTGTTAAATATGGCAGCTTCACAGAATTGGAGAAGCAAATTTTCGCAGGAGAATTAGTCGATTACACTTCAAATTCATTCGAATTCAATACAAGACTTCTCGCTCTGCAAAAATTGTTTGAAATTCAATATTTCAACAAAGAACTATTAATAAACCTGGTAAACGGAGCCAGCTCGTTTAACTATCGACTTGCCGGCCCATACCGCGATGTATTAAAAGCTATGAAAGAACAGACTGATTTTAAGGAGGCTTTAGAAAACTTACTTGCAGGTAATGAATTAAATGATGGAGAAAAGACAGCTCTGAAAAAAGTATTGGATAAATAATTATTTCAATAAAGCAATCATCTCCAAAGTCTCAATATCAATTTTAGAAAATGCAAACCACTTTTTGCCAAGATCTTTTAGACTTGCACCGATATGATAAACCTTTGTTTCGTCGATTATAAGAAATCTGTCGTGTGCTTTAGTAAATTTTATTAATTCAATTTTGGAATATTGGCTGTTGTACTTTTCAATATCCAGTTTCAGAACCTTTGTAACATTCTTTGTGTATATCTTTACAGAAACATTTTTGTTTCTTTTTGTAAATAAATTCAAAACAGTTTCATCAACATAGTTGTCTATCAACAAAATAGATTTTTCCGCTGATTTCACTATATCTGAAACAAATAAATAAGCATCGAAAACCTGACCATCGTAATACACTCCTTCTTTTGGTTTTATATTATTGTTTTCAAGTGCCTTGAAAATTTTATTTATTTTATTATCGGTTGAAATCTCGAAGTTAAACTGCTTCTTTTCTATACTCTGTAATCGACTTAAAATATTTTTTTGTGACGATATAATATTTCGCATTTTCACAAACGCATTCATTATGACGACACTAACTTTTACAGCTGTATCACTACGTAAAACAGCTGATAACATTGCAACACCTTGTTCGGTAAAAACAAAAGGATTGACTGAGGAGTGTTTCAATTTATCGAACCGGTCGCAATTTGCGACCAGTTCATCTTTTTCGTCATTATTTAACTTAAATCGAAATTCTATTGGAAATCTATTTATATTTCTTTTGACCTGTTCATTAAGCCTTTTGTTATCTACTTTATACAATTCTGCCAAATCACGGTCTATCATAACTTGTAAACCTCGTATTGTAAAAATACTATCTTGAATATTTTCGATAGGTAATATTGATGTTTTGCTTTTCATAGTAATTTTATTCTGGGATAATCTAAGTTACGATAAATAATAAGCAAAAAAAGACTGATAAAATTGCTTCTATCAGTCTAAAAAAAATATTTTCAAAAACTCTTTATTGAAGGGACGGAATATCAAATTTCATTTCCTTCTTTGAACTTTTAATTTTTTCAATTCCTTCATGTAGCCAATCAGTGTAAGCTTTTATATCAGTATCATAGGCTCTTGGAATATTTAATACTTTTCCGTTCAGGTCTTCCAAAACATAAAACGGTTGTGCATTTTTATTAAATCTTCTAATCTAAAAATTACTCCACTTATCACCTATACTTCTTACTTTTTCAATAAAGCAATCATCTCCAAAGTCTCAATATCAATTTTAGAAAATGCAAACCACTTTTTGCCAAGATCTTTTAGACTTGCACCGATATGATAAACCTTTGTTTCGTCGATTATAAGAAATCTGTCGTGTGCTTTAGTAAATTTTATTAATTCAATTTTGGAATATTGGCTGTTGTACTTTTCAATATCCAGTTTCAGAACCTTTGTAACATTCTTTGTGTATATCTTTACAGAAACATTTTTGTTTCTTTTTGTAAATAAATTCAAAACAGTTTCATCAACATAGTTGTCTATCAACAAAATAGATTTTTCCGCTGATTTCACTATATCTGAAACAAATAAATAAGCATCGAAAACCTGACCATCGTAATACACTCCTTCTTTTGGTTTTATATTATTGTTTTCAAGTGCCTTGAAAATTTTATTTATTTTATTATCGGTTGAAATCTCGAAGTTAAACTGCTTCTTTTCTATACTCTGTAATCGACTTAAAATATTTTTTTGTGACGATATAATATTTCGCATTTTCACAAACGCATTCATTATGACGACACTAACTTTTACAGCTGTATCACTACGTAAAACAGCTGATAACATTGCAACACCTTGTTCGGTAAAAACAAAAGGATTGACTGAGGAGTGTTTCAATTTATCGAACCGGTCGCAATTTGCGACCAGTTCATCTTTTTCGTCATTATTTAACTTAAATCGAAATTCTATTGGAAATCTATTTATATTTCTTTTGACCTGTTCATTAAGCCTTTTGTTATCTACTTTATACAATTCTGCCAAATCACGGTCTATCATAACTTGTAAACCTCGTATTGTAAAAATACTATCTTGAATATTTTCGATAGGTAATATTGATGTTTTGCTTTTCATAGTAATTTTATTCTGGGATAATCTAAGTTACGATAAATAATAAGCAAAAAAAAGACTGATAAAATTGCTTCTATCAGTCTATAAAAAATATTTTTCTCAAAAACTCTTTATTTCATTCCGGGAATATCAAACTTCATTTCCTTTTTTGAACTTTTAAATTTATCAATTCCATCATGTAGCCAATCAGTATATGCTTCTACATTCGTATCGTATGCTCTTGGCGTATTTAATACATTACCGTTTAAGTCTTCCAAAACATAAAACGGCTGGGCGTTTCTGTTAAATCTTTTTATCTGGAAATCGCTCCACTTATTACCAATTGTCCTGACTTTTTTACCGGTATGTTCCGATACATATTGCTCAGATTCGGGCAACATTTCTTTTTCATCTACATAAAGCGATACTAAAACAACATCGTTACTCAATATTGATTTCACATTTGAATCACTCCATACATTATCCTCCATCTTCCTGCAGTTTACACAACCCCATCCGGTAAAATCGAGCAATAATGGTTTATTAACCTCTTTAGCATATTTCAAAGCTGCCTCATAGTCATCAAAGCCAACTATATTCTGCGGTCCGTAATGCGCGTGCTCAGGAAGTTCTTCCTTAGATGCTCCTGATCCTCCGCCAAATCCAAATGGCGATTCAGAATAATGCTGTGGAGGCGGGAAACCACTTATTAACTTAGTAGGTGCCCCCCAAAGTCCGGGAATCATGTATACCGTAAACGACAATACAACTATTCCTAACACTAATCCTGTAATAGATGTTGATTCGCTTGGCGAATCATGAGGCATCTTAATTTTTCCTAAAAGATAGAATCCTAACATACCAAATATCACTATCCATATAGCGAGGAATAATTCACGCTCCAACCAGTGTAACTGTAATACCATATCGGCTGCCGATAGAAACTTGAAAGCAAAAGCAAGTTCTAAAAATCCTAAAACAACTTTTACAGAGTTCAACCATCCCCCCGATTTTGGCAAAGAATTCATCCAGCCCGGGAAGGCTGCAAATAATCCAAATGGCAATGCAAGTGCTAAAGAAAAACCTAACATCCCAACCATAGGGCCTATTACTCCTCCGTTTACTGCCGCATCAACCAACAATGTTCCTACAATAGGTCCTGTACATGAGAACGAAACCAATGCCAATGTAAATGCCATGAAGAATATCCCAATATAACCTCCTTTATCCGACTGTTTATCAGCCGCATTAAGCCACTTGTTTGGCAAAACAATTTCGAAGGCTCCAAAGAAAGAAAATGCAAAAACTACAAGCAATAAAAAGAACCCCAGGTTAAACCACACGTTTGTTGATAATGCATTTAAAGCATCAGCTCCGAATATTGCAGATACACCAACCCCTAGAATTACGTATATTCCAATTATAGAAAGTCCGTATATTATAGCATTAGAAATACCTTTTGCTTTAGTTTTACTTTGTTTTGTAAAGAAACTTACCGTCATCGGGATCATAGGGAATACACAAGGAGTTAACAATGCTGCAAATCCTCCTAAAAATGCGAGAAAAAATATTCTCAACAAACCTGTATTCTCCGAAGATTTCTCCACGTCAGAAACATCTACAGTTTCGGTTTTAGGAACATCAACTTCTTCTTTCTTAACTTCTTTTTTTTCTCCGGTCGATAAAGCTTTTCCTTCTCCTACCGTGAATGTATTATCCAAATAGTCAGGAGGAAGACACTGATGATCATCACAGGCCATCCACTCTACTTCGGCATCAATATTAAGTTTTCCGGGATTTTTCAACTTAATCCGTTGAGTAAAATCAACATCTTTGCTGAAATATTTTAGAGTCATATCGAAATTTGCATCAAATTCCTCATGGGGATCCCGATGACTAATTCCTCCAACTAAATCGTATTTTTCGTCAGCTCCTTTAAACTTAAAGGTTGTAGGATTGGGTCCTCCTTCAGGTAAATCTGTAGAGTATAAATGCCAACTTGGCTCTACAGTGGCACTAAAAACTAAATCGTACTCTGTATCACTAACCTTTTTCGATGAAAACTCCCATTTTATAGGAGTAAGGACCTGAGCAAAAGAGTTAATACTGAATAAAAGACCTAGTAAAAGGCTTGCATAATACTTCATTCTTATATTGATTAAATTGAATTATCTATTTTTCAACGCAAATAAAATAAATTATTTACTTATATATTCTTAAAAAGACCTTAAAATATCACCTATTATTTTCATTTTATCAGTTTTTTCGGGAGTTTATGGCAAAATGTCGTCCCATACTTAGCTGCTTAACAAATAGTCTTTGTAAAAAACTATAATTTATCAACAATCAAGTAATATTCTCCCTAAAAGTTTGATGCAAAATCTTTATTTGTATTTTTGCGTACAAACTATTTCTATGGCGAAGAAAAACTCATCAAAGGCGAAATCAACTAAGGCTAAAAAATCGCTTTTTTCAAATAAAAACATTCACCTGGTAATTGGTATCACACTGATACTAATTGCTGTTTCTTTATTTATTTCATTTACATCTTATCTTTGGAACTGGCAATCAGACCAGTCTGAACTGAGTAAATTTTGGAATAAAGATATAACAGTAAACAACTTACTGGGTAAAGTAGGTGCTAATATAGCACATATTTTTATGTACCTGTGGTTTGGAGTGGCGTCATACATATTTGCATATATAATCTTTAAAGCGGGGCTTATCATTTCCTTCAAGCTGGATTCAAAAACTTTTATTAAAAATATATTCAAAAATATTGTTTTAGTAATCTGGCTATCAATTGCCCTAAGCTTTTTTGCAAAAAGTTTACCGATACTGGGAGGTATCTTTGGATATGAAATAAAAACTTTTGCGGCTGCCTACGTTGGTAGTATCGGAGTTTCTATCCTGCTGTTTTTTACTATGGTAATATGGTTAATCTTCAGATTCGACCTAACACCACAGATGATTAACTCTAAATTATACTCGACTAAAGATTCGCTCGACAACT
Organism: Bacteroidota bacterium; assembly: GCA_039714315.1. NCBI lineage: Bacteria > Pseudomonadati > Bacteroidota > Bacteroidota bacterium. Next base: position 8,405 of record JBDLJM010000025.1, read on the forward strand.
GGAAATCATCCCGCGCAAAAGAACCGTCAATAAATGGTAAGGAAAATGTACCAGCATCTAATAACTTTAATACAAAACATGAAGCTGATGCGGAAATAAATGACGACTTTGATATTGTAGTTAATCAAACAAAAAATAACGAAACCCAAAATCCTGCTGACGATTTCGAATTCTGTACAAATGGTGTTGATGCCCTTAGCGACATCCCCCAATGTCCTGTTAAGGAAGATGTTAAAGACGAAGCAGGGGATTTAGAAATTACAGTAGAGTCGCCTAAAGAAGAAAAACACGTTGAAAAGAATTTATCTGATAAGCTTGTTGATGAATTTGGAGAGTACGATCCGGAACTTGAATTGGCCAGCTATAAATTCCCTGACCTTGAACATTTAGTAGCCTACGACAACGAAAACATAAATATTGACAGGGGAGAATTAGAACTGAATAAAAATAAAATTGTTGAAACCCTAAACAATTACAAAATTGAAATCTCTAAGATAAAAGCTACTATCGGACCGACAGTAACTTTGTATGAAATTATTCCGGCTCCGGGGGTGCGAATCTCTAAGATTAAAAATCTGGAGGATGATATTGCATTAAGTTTATCTGCCCTTGGCATTAGAATTATTGCTCCTATACCGGGTAAAGGCACCATTGGTATTGAAGTTCCTAATAAAAAGCCTACTGTTGTTTCAATGAAGTCGGTACTTTCGTCAAGTACTTTCCAAAATGCAGACATGGATTTACCGGTTGCACTTGGAAAAACAATCTCGAATACAACTTTTGTGGCCGATCTGGCAAAAATGCCTCACCTTCTTGTAGCAGGAGCTACAGGACAGGGAAAATCCGTTGGTCTTAATGCTATTATGACATCGCTTTTATATAAAAAGCACCCATCTGAATTAAAATTTGTTTTAGTTGATCCAAAAAAGGTCGAACTAACTTTATTTAATAAGGTTGAAAGACACTATCTGGCAAAACTTCCCGATACCGATTCGGCAATTATTACCGATACAACCAAAGTTATCAATACCATAAATTCCTTGTGTATTGAAATGGACGACCGCTATGAATTGCTGAAAAATGCAATGGTTCGTAACATAAAGGAGTACAACAAGAAATTCAAAAAAAGAAAACTAAATCCTGAGAACGGACATAAGTTTCTGCCCTACATAGTACTTATTATTGATGAGTTTGCCGATTTAATAATGACTGCAGGTAAGGAAGTTGAAACACCTATTGCAAGGCTGGCTCAGTTGGCCCGTGCCGTTGGAATCCACCTGATTGTGGCAACTCAACGACCTTCCGTAAATGTTATTACAGGTATTATTAAAGCAAACTTCCCTGCCAGAATTGCTTTCCGGGTAACATCGAAAATAGATTCCCGAACAATACTGGATGAAGGAGGTGCAAACCAGTTAATCGGAAAAGGAGATATGCTTTTCTCAAACGGGAACGACATGGTAAGGCTTCAATGTGCTTTTGTCGATACTCCTGAAGTAGAAATGATAACTAATTATATTGGAGAACAAAAAGGTTATGCCGATGCATTCATGTTACCGGAATACGTAGGTGACGACAGTACAGGTTCTTCTAATATAGATATTGGCGATCGAGATCCTAAATTCGATGAGGCTGCCAGATTAATTGTTAATGCTCAACAAGGTTCGGCATCATTATTGCAAAGAAAGTTAAAGCTCGGATACAACAGAGCGGGTAGAATTGTTGATCAGCTTGAAGCAGCTGGTATTATTGGTCCGTTTGAAGGATCAAAAGCCAGACAGGTTTTAATACCTGATGAAGCATCACTTCAACAATTATTAAATAATGAAAAAATTTAAAAATATTAAAAACATGAAGAAGTTAGGATTATTAATAATATTAGTGAGTTTCTCTACTGCTATTTTTTCACAAAGTGACAACAAAGGGATAAAACTATTAGATAAGGTAAGTGCTAAAACTGATGCATATCAGGATATTGAAATGGCATTTAGCTACAATATGGACAACAATGCTGAAGATATCCACCAGTCAAAATCAGGAAATATCTATATCAAGAAAGAAAAATTCAAAATAAACCTTGATGGAGCTATAATTATCTTTGACGGAAACAAACGCTATACAATTGTTGATGATGAAGTAACAATATCAAGCTCAGAAGATGAATCCGGGATAAGTTCACCTACTCAGATCTTAAGTATGTACAAAGAAGGATATGTAATAAAGTGGGATATTGAACAGAAAGTTCCGGGAAAGACTATTCAGTACGTTAGACTAATTCCTATCGATTCAGATTCTGAATATCAATATATTCTTATTGGTTGCGATGTAAACTCAAATGATTTATACAATGTTATCTATACCGATAAACAAGGAACACAATTTAAACTTCAACTAAAAGACCTTAAGGCTAATAAAAATTTACCTGATAGTTTGTTTGCCTTCGATAAAAGTAAATATCCTGAATCGGAATATCTATACACTGACTTAGACGAATAGACTATCTTTGTAAAGAGATTACAGCAAACATAATTGTTAGGCTGATGTTAATTCTTTTTTTCATAATAAATACTTAATGAAAAAATTAAACTTTTACATTATTAAATCGTTTGTAGCACCATTTGTTGCAACGTTTTTTCTGGTGCTTTTCTTTCTGATAATGCAATTCTTTTGGCTTTATGTGGATGATTTAATAGGAAAAGGACTAAGCTTTTGGCTTATTGCAAAGCTTCTGTACTATATTTCATTTTCATTAGTACCGATGGCACTTCCTCTTGCTATTCTACTTTCGAGTATTATGACATTTGGAAACCTTGCAGAAAACTATGAGTTAGCAGCGATGAAATCAGCAGGTATTTCACTCTATAAAATAATGAGACCTCTGATAGCCCTGATGATACTATTATCAGTATTGACTTATTATTTTTCCAATTATGCAGTACCCTATGCCAATTTCAAAAGTAAAAACCTTTTATATAACATTACCAAACAAAAACCAAGCTTAAACCTTAAAGAAGGAATTTTTAATACCAGCATCCCCGGATACAGTATCCGGATTGCCAATAAAAGCGGTGATGACGATCAATTTATCAAGGATATAATAATTTATGATCATAATGCCGGTAGAGGAAATAACAAATCTATTACCGCCGAAAAAGGAGAAATGGAAATTGCCGGCGGAGGTAAATATCTAAAACTATCACTTTATGATGGTTGGATGTTCGAAGAATCTACAAATAAAAAAACTCCAAAGGATAAAAAACGTCAGCCTTTTACAAAAACCGAGTTTTCGAAAGATGTAGTATACATAGATTTATCATCGTTCAATATGGACAATATCAACGATGAAAATTTCTCGAACAACTACGCTATGATGAATATCAATCAGTTAGATCTTGCCGTAGACTCACTTGAAGTTAAATTTGTAGAAGTAACTAAAAACTACAAAAACAAAACTAAGGACAAACTAAGGTATTCTACAGTAAAGATTGACTCTACTACACAGAATTTAGCAGAAATAAATTTAAAAAAACTGGAAGATAAAATTGAAAGTGACAATATTAAAGAAGATACTGTTTCCAATAGCATTAATAATATTGTTCTAAACCAGTTCAAGAATAAAACAAGAAGAAAAGATGATATAATTAATGCCGGGATTAACCACGCCAGAAAGATGTCGGACTATCTGGGAGAAGTTAAGAAAACCCAGAGCTACAGACTTGAGAATATTGCTAAACATATCATGGAGATACACCGAAAATACGCTTTCTCTTATATATGTATAGTTATGTTTTTTATAGGGGCACCTCTTGGAGCTATAATCCGTAAAGGAGGATTAGGAATGCCGGTAGTTGTAGCTATAATCATTTTTATTTTTTACCATGTTATGTTTATAACTGCCGAAAAACTTGGAATTGCCGGTCAGTTATCACCTTTCTGGGCAAGATGGGGACCTGCATTAATCCTTACTCCTTTTGGTATTTTATTAACACGAAAGGCAACTACAGATTCGGTAATATTTAACTCTGAATTATACTTTGCTCCTATGTACAAATTCTTCGGTTTAGTGAAGAAAAAGAAAGAAGAAATGGATAAAAAGAAAAAATAAAAACAAGCCCGAAAATATCATAAATTATAAATATTTCAAACACCACTAACAACATAGTCTTGTATAAAATGAATACAAAAGACAACAAAGAGAGAAAGCTTAATACTATTGCCGAAGCAATTGAAGATATTAAAGCGGGAAAAACAATCATCGTAGTTGATGATGAAGACAGAGAGAACGAAGGAGATTTTGTAGCAGCAGCAGAAAATATTACTCCGGAAATAATTAATTTCATGGCCACCCACGGACGTGGTTTAATTTGCATGCCCATCACAGAAAACCGTGTAGAAGAACTGGAGCTCAACATGATGGTTACAAATAACACTGACCCTAAAGAAACCGGTTTTACTGTTTCTGTTGATTTACTCGGGCACGGTGTTACTACAGGTATTTCTGCTTCCGACAGGGCTTTAACAGTCAAATCTTTAGTCGATGAAAATACAAAACCATCTGACCTGAGCAGACCGGGACATATTTTCCCTTTAAAAGCTAAAAATGGAGGAGTTCTGAGAAGAACCGGCCATACAGAAGCTGCCATTGATTTTGCCAGACTTGCCGGACTAAAACCTGCAGGTGTAATATGTGAAATCATGAATGAAGATGGAACTATGGCAAGAGTACCACAGCTTCTTGAAGTTGCGGATCGATTTAACCTGAAAATGGTTTCTATCGAAGACCTTGTAGCATATAGAATGCGACATGATTCTCTTATCGAAAAGGTAGAAGAATACAATCTTAAAACTCTACTGGGCGATTTTCATTTAAGAGCTTACCGCCAAACAAATAACGGACAAATCCATATTGCACTTACTAAAGGCAACTGGGATTTGGGAGATGTAGTTACGGTTAGAGTTAATTCTAATTCATTAAACAATGACCTGTTAGGTTACCTGACCAACGACAGTGAATCTCAATTGAACAAGGTTCTAAAACTAGTTAGTTCGGAAGAAAAATCGGCAATAGTATTCGTAAATCAAAACGTCCAGCCTTCTTCAGTACTATCGAGAATCAAAGAAATGAAAACTCTTCAGAGTCAAGGTCAAATGAGTGCTCCAAGTATTAAATTCGATGATAAAGATTATGGAATCGGAGCTCAAATTTTACACGATCTGAGAATTAGCAAGTTAAGGTTGATTTCAAATAATATTCCGATGAAAAGAGTCGGAATGGTAGGATACGGTCTGGAAATTGTAGAAAATATTGATTACTAATTTAGTACTTAGATATTTGTATATAGTACTTAGACGACTAATCTAAGTACTATATACAATGGTATATCTACTCTATCATATAAATAAACGATTCCAGAGGCATTATTTCAATTGAAACAGTACCTTTCCTTCCATCTACTTTCAATAAAGACTTACTTCCGTACAACACGTCTGTAATTGAATATTCTCCATCGTCAATTCCCATTTCGTTAATTACTTCCTTAGGGATTTTCAGTTTAAAATGAGCTTTATTATCAGCATCAAAGTTTGAAACTACTATCAATTTTTCATTGTCTTTCCACCTTACATACGACAAAAGCTTATCGTTATAACCTTCTGTAGAAATATTAGAAGATTGCACCTCTGCATAGCTTCCTGTTAAAGCACTGCTTTTAGCCGAAAATGAAAGAAGTCTTACATAAAAATCACGCAACGATTTTTCTTTTGCTGATAGTTGTCCGCCATCGAAAGCTCCATTATTCATCCATCTTTGGTGTGCCGGCACTCCCCAGTAATCAAAAATTGTGGTTCTGGTTTTCGTTCCAAAACCTGCATCTTCACTTGCATCCTCACCTACTTCCTGCCCGAAGTACAACATAGTTGGCGAAGTGCTAATAGTTGTAGAAACAACCATGGCCGGTTTTCCTTTTTCTGCATCACCTGCAAAATCAGGGCTGGCAATTCGCTGCTCATCGTGATTTTCCAAAAAGTGAAGCATGTTGTGTTCTATATCCCCAAGACCTTCCTGTATTGCTGGAATATTATTGGTAGAACCATGTCCTTGCATTACGTGTTTCAGAGTATCGTACAACTCAACTTTATCGTATAAATAATCCATTTTTCCCAAATGAATATAGTTTCTGTACTCAGCAGGATTATATACCTCTGCTAATAAAAAAGCATCGGGATTAGCATTCTTTATAGATGAATTCATATAACTCCAAAACTCTACCGGAACCATTTCGGCCATATCAAAACGAAACCCGTCTACTCCTTTTTCGGTCCAATAAAGTGCTATATCTCTAAACTTCTTCCACGAACCGGGCACATCTTTGTCTTTCCAAAACTGAAAATGTTCGGCAGCGGTTTTCTTTTCAAAACCTTCCGGCAATTCATCAAAATCTTTAGTTCCGTCAGGTTTAACACCATAATTGATCTTAACCGTTTCGTACCAGTCATAAAAATGCGGCTGGGCCAACCTCGATCCGTTCCCTGTCCATTTTGCAGGATTTTCATCAAATGTTCCGTCAGAAAGAGAATTTTCTTCACCTCCTAAAGGCTGATAGTTATTCAACGATTCAGGAACTTTGAAAGCTTCCCCTACTACATAATAGAAATTATTGTCTTTTTTATACTCAACACTTTTATCATCCGAAGCTCCAAAATCTTCAGCTCCTTCAGGAGCATTAAGAGAATGATAATCACGAGCTACGTGATTCGGAACAATGTCTATAATAACTTTCATCTCATGTTTATGAGTACGGTCAATCAGAGCCTGAAACTCTTCTAATCTCTTTGAAGGATCAACAGCCAAATCCGGATTAACATTGTAATAATCTTTAACTGCGTATGGCGAACCGGCACGTCCTTTCACTACATCAGGATCATCATTCGATATCCCGTATTCTGTATAATCTCTAATAACCGCGTGATGTGGCACTCCCGTATACCAAATGTGTGTAGTTCCCAGCTCCTTAATTCCCTCTAAAGCAGTATCAGTAAAATCGTTAAACTTCCCTACTCCGTTTTCCTCTACTGTACCCCACGGCTTATTTGTTGTATTTTTATTCCCAAATAAGCGTGTAAACACCTGATAGACTACTGCTTTGCCATTACTTTGACTTTCTTTTACTTCCACTTGTTTTTTATCTTCAACATTAGCACACGAACTCAATACTGCAATAGCTATGATTCCTGTGAGTAAAAATGATTTAATCCTGAAAATATATTTCCTAAACTGATTTTCCTTAAAAACTTTCCTCATTTCTAATTTGATTTATTCTTACCCAAAAATAATCAGAAAATTGAATAATAAATAATTTAAATAGATAAAAGTGTATTAATGACAATTAATGTCAAAACAAAGAAAACTAACACGGTTTTTACTCCAAAAAAAACAAGTGGCATTAATATCAATTAGTTATATACTGCAACCTTAATTCGCCTTACAGCCTCTCTAAGCTCTTCTTCCGAAGCAGCATAAGATATCCTTATACAATTCGGTTCTCCAAATCCCTGAGCAGAAACCAATGCAACATTAGCCTCTTCCAATAAAAACATCGAGAAATCCTGAGCGTCATTTATTTTATATCCCTTCATTGTTTTACCAAAGAAATATGAAATATCCGGCAAAATATAAAAAGCACCTTCAGGCTTATTAACCTTAAAACCTTCCATGTCGGCAAATAACTCCAATAATAAATTACGACGTTTCAGAAACTCTGCCTTCATATAATCTACTTTAGAAGGATCTGCTTTTAAAGCCGCAATCGCCGCCATCTGCGAAATAGATGACGCTCCGGAAGTAACCTGCCCCTGAACTTTTTCGCAGGCAGAAGCTAACCAATTTGGTGCTCCAATATAACCAATCCTCCATCCGGTCATTGCGAAGGCTTTCGAAACTCCATTTATTGTTACTGTCTGGTTAAATACTTCTTTAAAACCCGCAATACTAACATGCTCCCCACTGTAATTTATATGCTCATATATTTCGTCGGAAATAATAGTGATTTGCTGATGTTTGGCAATCACTTTAGCTAAGTCTCCCAACTCTTTCTCAGAAAAAACAGCCCCACTGGGGTTAGAAGGAGATGAAAACAAAACCGCTTTTGTCTTGTCGGTAATTGCTTCTTCCAACTGCTGAGCATTTACTTTAAAGTCCTGATCAATTCCTGCATATAGCGGAACCGGTATCCCATCAGCCAACTTTACCATCTCGAAATAACTCACCCAAAATGGCCCCAATATTATAACCTCATCTCCTTTAGAAAGAATTGACATCAAAACATTCATAATAGACTGTTTTGCTCCGGTTGATACAACTATCTGATCTAAATCGTATGATAAATTATTATCTCTTTTAAACTTAAAAGCTATTGCTTCCTTTAACTCTTTATATCCGGAAATTGGCGGATATTTTGTAACATTATTACGTATAGCAGAAATTGCAGCTTCTTTAACAAAATCCGGAGTATCGAAATCAGGCTCACCAATACTTAAACTGATAATATCTTTACCCGCCTCTCTAAGTTCTCTGGATTTCTTGCTCATAACCAAAGTTTGCGCAACTGATAATCGTTGCATTCTTTCTGCCAATAGATTCATATTATTACTAATTTTGTATATTCTAAGATTAAGACAAAAATAAAAATAACTTTTGGTTAAATTAAGTCATGAGTTGTTATAAACAAACCAGTAATAGACATTTATTGTTATAAACATTATCGATATTAGATATGGAGTTAATAAAAAAGTATTTCCCGGATTTAAGTGAAGAACAAATTAAGCAATTTGCTAAACTTGAGGAGGTTTATAAAGATTGGAATACTAAAATTAATGTGATTTCAAGAAAAGACATCGATGAGTTATATCTTCGTCATATACTGCATTCATTAGGAATTGCTAAAATTCAAAAGTTCGAAAAAGGAACAAAGGTAATGGATGTTGGTACAGGAGGGGGCTTCCCGGGTATCCCACTTGCCATTATGTTTCCCGAAACAGAATTTCTTCTGGTAGATTCTATCGCCAAAAAGCTAAAAGTTGTTCAGGCTGTTGCTGATGAACTGGAACTAAAAAATGTTAGAATAATTCACAATCGGGTTGAGAAAATCAATGAAGAATTCGATTTCATTGTAAGTAGAGCAGTTACAAATATGTCGGACTTTGTAAAATGGGTTAGAAAAAAAATCAAGAAAAAATCAATCCACGAAAGGAGAAATGGTATTCTTTACCTTAAAGGAGGTGATTTAACAGAAGAACTTAAAGACTATCAAAGTGTTCAACTTTTTGATTTAACCGATGTATTTGAAGAAGACTTCTTCGAAACAAAAAAAGTAGTATACCTTCCTATTAAATTTAAATCTTAAAAATATCATATGTGATTTTGTATCTTTGATAGACAATTAAAATCGTTACACTATGGAATTTAAACACTTAAGAACCGGAGTAATTGCACTGATTTTTGTTCTATTTGGAGGAATGATAAATGCGCAAAACAACGAGCTGACATCTATGCTCACAAAAGAACTGGGTATAAGTGAAAAACAGGCAATAGGAGGAGCAGGAGCTTTATTTGGAATGGCCAGTGAAAATCTGGAGAAAGATGAATTCTCCAAAATAAAAAATAATGTACCGGGAATTGAAAACATGATGAAGGCCGGCGATATTAATTTAGACACGGGAGCATTATCAGGCATAGGAAATGCTACAAAAAATCTTCAGGGCATAAACAAGGTTAATGAAGTATTTAAGAAATTAGGGCTAAACCCTAAAATGGTGCAAAAGTTCACCCCTATTATGATGGATTTTGTAAAAATTAAAGGAGGAAGTTCTGTTGCTAAATTATTGGGTAAAGGATTGAATCTTTAAATAAAAAGTATAGAAAATAACAAAAGAGGCTTTCTTTACAGGGTAATGAAGCCTCTTTTTTAGTATTTTGCAATCAATTTTGAATAATGTGAGATATTTTATAGAACTGGCATACAATGGAAAAAACTATTTTGGATGGCAACGCCAACCCAACCAAATAAGTGTACAGGAAGTTATTGAAGAAAAGCTTTCTATTTTATTAAGAGAAAATATTTCAATAGTGGGAGCCGGCCGTACTGATACCGGTGTTCACGCCAAACAGATGTATGCTCATTTTGATTATAGCAAGGAAATAAATAGCGAAAAACTGACTTTCAAACTAAATTCTTTCCTGCCTAAAGACATAGCTATTCACAGTTTATTTAAGGTTAATGATGAAGCTCATGCAAGATTTGACGCTATTTCAAGAGCTTATGAATACCATATTAATATCGGTAAAGATCCTTTTCTAACCGATAACTCTTATCAGATAAATAACGATTTAGACATTGACAAAATGAATGAAGCTGCAAAAATCATGTTTGAATACACTGATTTTAAATGCTTCTCCAAATCAAAAACAGATGTTAGAACCTACAACTGCGAAATAATGAATGCAGTATGGGTAAAACATGGAAAGAAACTGATATTTCACGTTAAAGCAGATCGTTTTCTTAGAAATATGGTGAGAGCAATAGTTGGAAGCCTTTTGGAAATTGGTTTAAAAAGAAAGTCTGTCGAAGATTTCAGGAAGGTAATTGAGTCGAAAAACAGAAGTGAAGCAGGAGTTTCGGTTCCGGCACATGGCTTATATCTTACAGAAGTAACTTATCCATACATTTAACATATTGAGCACTTCTCCAAAAATATTCAATATCAAGGTCTTTAAGAGACTGATGAAATATGCGCAGGCATATAAGCTTCAGTTTAACTTTGCATTGTTCTTCGCTATTGTAATGTCTCTTTCGGCTTCAATCCGCCCATATCTTACAAAAACGGCTATTGATGACCACATAATGTTAAAAGATTATGAAGGACTGATATTTATTATCACCTTAATGTTTTTAGTTATTGCTGTAGAAGTTATTATTCTATACGGATATATCTATCTCGCTAACTGGCTTGGACAAAAAATAGTTAAGGATATCAGAGATTCTCTATTTAAGTATATGCTTTCTTTTAGGATGCAGTACTACGATAAGAACCCTATTGGTTCACTTGTAACAAGAGTTGTTTCTGATATTGAAACCATATCTGAGATTTTTGGACAGGGCTTATTAATGATTATCAGTGATGTACTAAAAATGATGGTAGTACTGGTAATAATGTTCTATGTTAACTGGCAATTAGCAATGATTGTGGTAATGGTATTGCCTATATTGGCATATGCTACAAGAGTCTTTCAGAAAAATATTAAATCGGCATTTCAATCTGTCAGAAATGAGGTAGCACGATTAAACTCATTTGTTCAGGAACACATAAGCGGAATGAGAATCGTTCAGTTGTTTGTTCGTGAAGAACAGGAGTTCAACAAGTTTAAAGAAATAAATAAACGCCATATGAAAGCCCATATACGCTCGGTATGGTATTATTCAATTTTCTTTCCAATAGCTGAACTCCTGTCATCAGTTGCTCTGGGATTAGTTGTATGGTACGGAGGCGTACAATCAGTAACTACACAAGCGGTAACTTTAGGAGAACTTATTGCCTATATCAACCTTATCCAACTTCTTTTTAGGCCTCTGCGACAATTGGCCGATAAATTCAACGTATTGCAAATGGGGATGGTATCTGCCGAGAGAGTTTTTGCAATTTTCGATACTGATTCGCATATCTCTAAAGATGGAGAATATTGCTCAAAGGTAATGAAAGGGCATATAAGTTTCGAAAAAGTTTCATTTGAATACCTCGAAAACCATTCGGTACTTAAAGATGTTTCATTTTCGGTAAAACCAGGTGAAATGGTAGCTATAGTTGGCGCTACCGGTGCCGGAAAATCTACTATAATAAATATTCTAAACAGGTTTTACGAATATAACTCCGGAACAGTTAGTATTGATAATGTTAAAATTGAGGATTATTCTCTTAAATGTTTAAGAGAACATATTGCAGTAGTATTACAGGATGTATTTCTTTTCTCGGACAGTATCATCAATAATATAACACTAAAAGGCGATGTTAGTGAAGAAGATGTAATAAAAGCTGCCAAAGAGATAGAGATACACGAGTTTATTGACAGTCTGCCAAATAAATATCATTACAACGTAAGAGAGCGCGGAGCAATGCTATCGGTTGGTCAAAGACAATTGCTTTCTTTTTTAAGAGCTTATGTTAGTAATCCAAGTATTTTAATTTTGGACGAGGCTACATCATCAGTAGATACTTATTCCGAGAAATTAATCCAAAGAGCAACCGAAAAAATCACTCAAAACAGAACCAGTATTGTTATTGCACACCGTTTAGCCACCATACGTAAAGCCAACAGAATTATAGTACTTGACAACGGCAAGGTAGTTGAAACAGGAAGCCATGAAGAGCTTTATGCTAAAAACGGATTTTATAGAAAGCTATATGAACATCAGTTTAAAGATGATCTGGTAAACTAAAGTTATATCTCATTTCTAAGGCTAACTCTTTTTTTAAACAGTTCCCGGCTGAGCCGATGGAAGTAACCATAAACACCAAAAACAATAAATACTAGTGAATAAAGTGACGCTACTACCTTTGCGAAACTCTGCGAATAACTTTACGACCTTCGCGGTTAAGAAACAAAGATGTCATGGGTACCAAAACGCCGTAAAATAGATAAACATAAGTCCGGCAAAATTATTTCTCTCACCCTGGCCAAAATGACGCAATAAATTATTTAATCCTGATTCCACTCCGAAGTAAAGTGTAACTTCACCGTAGGGAATTTCTGTTGTGTCATCTGAATCGTAAATGGCGAATCGGCAAGAAATACCAACTGTCCTTGCTTATCTTTAGCCAAGTAACGGTGTTTTACTCTTTTAAACTCCTTAAATTCTTCATTATACTCATCCTCCGCTTCTACCCAACAGGCTTTGTGAACCTGAATTGGTTCATAGGTACACTTAGCAGTATACTCATGCTCTAATCTATATTGAATAACCTCGTACTGTAAAGCTCCAACAGTTCCTATTACTTTCCTACCATTGAGATCTAAAGTAAACAACTGTGCAACTCCTTCGTCCATCAACTGATCAATACCTTTCGAAAGTTGCTTCGACTTCATAGGGTCAGCGTTATTAATATATCGGAAATGTTCAGGTGAGAATGCCGGAATTCCTTTAAAATTAAGTTTCTCACCCTCGGTAAGAGTATCTCCAATCTTAAAGTTACCGGTATCATGTAATCCTACTATATCACCCGGATATGATTCATCAACAATCTCCTTTTTATCTGCAAAGAAAGCATTTGGTGATGAGAACTTCATTTTTTTCCCGTTTCGAACGTGCAGGTATGGAGTATTTCTTTTAAATGTTCCTGAAACAATTTTAACAAAGGCCAAACGGTCTCTGTGTTTTGGATCCATATTTGCATGTATTTTAAATACAAACCCTGAAAACTTGCTTTCTTTTGAATCAACTAATCTTTCTTCAGACTTCTTTGGTAAAGGAATCGGTGCAATCTCAATAAATGCATCCAACAGTTCCCTAACACCAAAATTATTCAGAGCAGATCCGAAGAATACCGGTTGTTGTTCTCCTGCAAGATATTTATCATACTCATAGTTAGGATATACTTCAGTAACCAATTCTAACTCCTCTCTTAATTCATCAGCAGAATTTCCTCCAACAAGATCATCAAGTTTTTCATCTTCCAGGTTACTAATCTCAACAGTTTCTTCAACAGCTTGTTTTTTATGTCCCGAGAACAGGTTCACGTTTTTCTCCCAGATATTATAAATTCCTTTTAACTCTGACCCGATTCCAATAGGCCAACTCAAAGGAGTTACCTTTAGTTTCAGTTTCTGCTCTATTTCATCAAGCAAGTCAAAAGCATCTTTACCTTCCCTATCTAATTTATTGATAAAAACCATCATAGGGATATTTCTCATTCTACAAACCTGAACAAGTTTCTCGGTTTGCGCCTCTACCCCTTTTGCTACATCTATTACTACAATTACGCTGTCAACAGCCGTAAGAGTCCTAAAAGTATCTTCCGCAAAATCTTTGTGACCCGGAGTATCAAGAATATTAATCTTCTTACCCTTATACTCAAATGCCAATACCGAAGTAGCTACAGAAATTCCCCTTTGACGTTCTATCTCCATAAAATCGGAAGCCGCTCCTTTCTTAATCTTATTAGATTTTACAGCTCCTGCTTCCTGAATTGCTCCTCCAAAAAGTAAGAGTTTCTCTGTCAAGGTAGTCTTACCGGCATCAGGGTGCGATATTATCCCAAAAGTTCTTCTTCTCTGTATTTCTTCAATAAATCCCATTGTATTCAAATATTTTGCGGCTGCAAAGGTAATTTAAATATGTACTTAGAACAATTACAATAGCACATATTATATTTCATTCCTCCTTAGCTTAATTTATTAACTGTGTCTAAATAAATAATTGATGTTCCCCGTGTTTATTACAAATTATTATTTTTTTAAGACATGTAAAACCCTAATCTCTATATCCTCAAAAAATCATATATTTATAATAACCTAAAGTTCGACGAGAGAAATTCTTTCACATAACATTGTATTTCTGTGAGTGAATTCCTCGTCGAACTCAGGCTGATAATCCAATGCTGTACAATGAAGGACATAAAACGTTTTATCTCTAAACTTAGAGAAAACTTAAACATCAGGTTATACGACACCAAGCCAAAAGCCGAAAGGTTTCTTGACAACTGGAGTATATTCATGGTGATTGCCGGACTTTTCTCCTACCTTCAATATCACGGCTTTCCCCATCACGATATAGTAAATGCAGTATTTGTTTATTCGTTTAAATCGCTTATTGGCCTGCAAATTCTTAAATATCTAGTTGGTTATGTTTACAGCTTCCAGCCGCTGGAATATTTTTTACGTACAAAAAAAGAAGCAACACTATTAATAATATTCATTGTTGTAATTACCCTCAGATTATTTGGTTTCGACACAGTGTACTGGCTGGGTGAGGAATTTAATTTCCATGGAGATATCATGCTCCTCAGATCATACATGAACCAACTGTATTTTTTATTTTTCTTCTTCATGGAAATAAGCAGGGTAAGCTTAAGAATTCCAACAATAAACCTGCCTCCTCCTACCCTTCTGCTAATGTCGTTTTTTGGTCTGATATTTATAGGAGCGTTATTACTGATGTTACCAAAAATGACAGTTATGGAAGGTAGTATGAGTTTTTTTGATGCTTTATTCACTTCGCTAAGTGCTTCATGTGTAACCGGATTAATAGTTGTTGATACCGCGACGTATTTTACGGTTAAGGGACAGTTTGTAATTATGCTGTTAATTCAGCTGGGCGGATTAAACATAATTACCTTTGCTACCCTGTTCGCACTGATGATGAAAAGAAATATGGGGATAAAACACCAGTCTATTATTCAGGATAATTTCAGTGTGGGAAGCATTAAGGAAAGTAAAACACTCCTGCAAAAAGTATTTCTGTTTTCTTTCCTGATTGAATTTATCGGAACAGTAATAATTTTCTTTTCATGGGGAAATAATATTGTTTTCCACAACTTTAGAGACAAAGCATTTAAATCGATCTTTCACTCTGTTTCGGCATTTAACAATGCCGGATTTTCAACATTAAGCAATGGTCTGTACGAAGACAGCATAATGTTTAACATTCCTTTACAGTTGGTAATTGCTTTTTTAATCATACTCGGAAGTACCGGATTCCCGGTTCTGCACGAAATTTTTAACTTCTATAAATTAAGGACTATCTGGTTCAATCATTGGAAAAAGTTTTCACTCAACTCAAAACTTGGACTGTACACAACATTTGCACTACTTGTAAGTGGTACGGTAGCCTTCTTTTTCCTGGAACAGGATTTTACATTAAAAAAAATGGGATTGGGCAATCAGATAGTACATTCATTTTTCCAGTCGGTAACAACACGTACCGCAGGATTTAATACAGTCGACATAGGCAGTATTGGTATACCTATGACAATTTTCATGTTGGTATTAATGTATATCGGCGCTTCACCTGCATCAACAGGTGGGGGTATAAAGACCAATACATTCACAGTACTTTTCCTTTCAGCATTTGCCACATTAAGAGGAAAAAAAACTATTAATATCGACAGGCAATCTATAAGTTTTGAATCTGTAGATAAATCCCTGTTAATATTTCTTTTTTCAATATCAATTATTCTTATTAGTGTGTTCTTGCTTTCCATAACAGAAAGCGACAAAAAAATAATAGATATTATTTTTGAAGAAGTATCTGCCTTTGCTACAGCAGGAATTTCAAGAGGAATTACCGCCGACTTATCAACAGGGGGCAGAATAATTATTATGGTTTCTATGTTTGTAGGTAGAGTAGGATTATTAACTTTGGCTTATGCACTAAGTCAACAAACAATTTCAACGGATTACACTTATCCAAAAGCTAAAATTATTATCGGTTAATGATTGGACATAAAATAAAAAGCAAGGCTAACCTTGGTACCGGCCCCGTTTTCACCACTGCAATTTCTACAATTTTAGGTGCTATTCTATTCTTAAGGTTTGGATACTCTGTAGCGCATACAGGATTCCTCGGCACAGTAGCTATCATACTGCTGGGGCATTTAGTTACGATACCTACTGCTATGGCTGTAGCCGAAATAGCTACAAATCAAAAAGTTGAGGGTGGGGGTGCTTACTACATAATCTCGCGATCCTTTGGACTAAACATAGGTGCGGCTATTGGTATTGCGTTATTCCTTTCACAGGCAATAAGTGTTGCATTCTATGTAATTGCATTTGCTGAGGCGTTTATGCCATTTACCGAATATTTACAACAAAATTATAACGATACCCTTGGGCCGATATTACCTTATTTGATGAATAAAACTATTGTAGGCCTGTTTGTAATGGTATTACTTAGCGCTCTAATGCTAACAAAGGGAGCAAATATTGGAGTAAAAGCTTTATATGGAATTGTTGCTTTACTGTTTTTATCACTTATAATGTTCTTTTTGGGAAGTTCCAATTTAAATTATAATAATGTTGACTTTTTTGCAACTATCGAAAATCCGGATTCTTTTTTCAGGGTATTTACTATTATATTCCCCGCATTTACAGGTATTGCTGCCGGTTTAGGGCTATCAGGAGATTTAAAGAACCCAAAAAAATCAATCCCTAAAGGAACTTTATGGGCAACAGCCGTGGGAATATTAGTTTACTTAATAGTCGCATATAAATTAGTTACCTCGGCATCACTTGACGATATGGCTTCAGATCAGTTAATAATGAGCAAAATAGCAATCTGGGGCCCGATTATCCCTATAGGGTTAGGTGCTGCTGCCCTTTCATCCGCTCTTGGATCTGTTATGATTGCCCCCAGAACTCTTCAGGCACTTGGAATTGACAACATCTTTCCGGCTAAAGGAATTAATTTGTGGATTTCGAAAGAAAAAACAAAAAATAACGAACCCATAAATGCATCTATTATCAGTATTATTATAGCCTTCTTTTTTGTTGCAATTGGTGATATTAACTTTGTTGCTGAAGTAATTGCAATGTTTTTTATGGTTACTTATGCCGCCTTAAACAGCATTTCTTTTCTCGAACATTTTTCGGCAGACCCGTCTTTTAGACCTACATTCAAATCGCACTGGTACATCTCATTTATCGGAGCTTTATTTTCATTTTGGTTAATGTTCAAGATGAATACCAGCTTTGCTTTACTTTCATTAGTTTTTATGGGACTTACCTATATCTACATATCAAAACACAATAAAGACAACGCAGGTTTTGTAAAACTATTCAGAGGTGTAATCTATCAGATTAGTCGTCAATTACAGGTTGTTGTTCAAAAACGTGATTACAATAATCCGGAATATTATTGGCGTCCTTTCGCGGTTATTGTTGCGGAAAGTACATTTAAAAGGAAAGATGGCTACGATCTTATGAGGTGGATTTCGCAGAGATACGGTTTTGGAACCTACATCCATTATATAAAGGGATTCTTAAATAAAGAAACTCATAAGAACGCACAGGAAGCAATGAAGCAACTGATTAGTATGGATAAAGGATCAAGATCGAATGTTGTAATAGACACAATAGTGAGTCCTTCATACACATCAGCAATGGCCCAGGTTGTTCAGTTTTCAGGTATTTCGGGGAAAGGCCACAACATGATGATATTTGAATATTTCAGAGATAATATTCATGAACTTAGCAAATTCAACGAAATATACCCTTTGACAAAGTCAACTAATTTCGATGTTTGCATACTTTCATCATCATATCGCAGGTATGGCTTTAAGAAAAATATACACATTTGGATGACAAGCGACAGCTATAAAACACAAAGCCTGATGGTTCTGCTTTCCTATATTATTCTGGGACATAAAGAATGGAAAAAAGGTGAGATAAAAATTTTCACTACTTATGAAGGCGAAAAAGAAAAGGAAATAGAAAGACTAAATCACCTGATTCTCGACAAGAGATTGCCAATAGCTCCTGCAAATATTGAATTGATTGAATGTAAAGACCAGTCGCAAATAAAAAGTAAAATCAATAAAAACTCTATCGAGGCCGACTTAACCCTGATTGAATTCAACTCGGAAGACATAGATAATCAAAACGAAACTTTTAAAGGTTATGATTCTCTCGCGAATATACTGTTTGTGAATAGTCAGAAAGAAAAAGAGTTGAATTAACCTTTTTTCACTATAAATACTTTTACTTTTCACTAAGCAGCAAAAATATAAAATGATTCCAGCGAAGTAAACT
>JBDLJM010000026.1 GCA_039714315.1 Bacteroidota bacterium
ATTAGAATAACACTTGTAAAATAAATAAGTTGATTTTTATATAAATCATTTGTCATTTAAAAAAACTCTTTGTTTATTTGCTATATCAACAAACAAAAATAATGCAAAAAATAAATACAATATGGTGGTGGCAAAGTAAGCTCTAAGAGTTGGCTACTGTATTGTGTATATAAAATATATCAACGGTTTGTTCAACATGAACAAACCGTTTTTTTTAATAATAAAGAATATCAAATGTTAAATAATAAAATAAATAATTGGTGGTGGCCTGTATTAACTCAATATGCGGGACAATCATGCTATAATATTATTTAATATAAAAACGGCTTGTCACTTTCCGCAGACATGCCGTTTTTTTATTGATCAAAAAACGAAGAAAACACGATGGAGACCTTGAACATAAAAACCAATTTTAAAACTAAATTAGCCGATACATCAACACCCGTTAGTTTGTATCTGAAGTTAAGAGATATTTATCCAAAATCTTTATTGCTTGAGAGTTCTGATTATCATTCAAAAGAGAATTCTTATTCTTTTATTTGCCTTAATCCGCTGGTAACACTTCAAATTGATGATAATAAAGCCAGTGTTGATTACTCATCATCAAAACTTGAAAGTCAAACGCTTGATGTAGACAGGAATTTCACAGAACTACTCGAAAGTGTAAGTGATAGTTTAAAACTGGAAAATGGAGATTATGTTAGAAGTTTTAATGGTTTCTATGGCTATATAGCTTATAATTCTATTCAGTATTTCGATACTATTAAGCTTAAAAACCACCGTTCTTCATCATCTCAGATTCCTTCAATTCAGTTTTCATTTTTTAAAAACATCATAGCTATTGATCATTTTAAAAATGAAATGATAGTGATTGAAAATCTTTTGGAGGGAGAAGTGTCAAAACTTGATAAGCTGATGTCACAGATAGATTCGCAGGGATTTGCTACTATGCCTTTCAAATTAGACGGGAAAGAAACTTCTAATATCACCGATAATGAATTTATAGATAATGTGAGAAAAGGAAAACAACATTGTAGAAGAGGAGATGTTTTTCAAATAGTATTGTCCCGTCAGTTCCAGCAAGCTTTTAAGGGGGATGATTTTAATGTTTACAGATCGTTACGTTCAATAAATCCTTCTCCGTATTTATTTTATTTCGATTATGAAGATTTCCATTTAATGGGGTCTTCTCCGGAGGCTCAAATAAAGGTTTCACAGGGTACAGCATTGATAAATCCGATTGCAGGCACTTTTAGGAGAACAGGTAATGACGATGAGGATAAAGAGCTTGCCGTACAATTATCGAACGACCCGAAGGAAAATGCCGAACATGTAATGCTTGTGGATTTAGCAAGAAATGATTTGAGTAGAAGTTGTACTAATGTAAAGGTAGAGACCTTTAAAGAAGTGCAATACTTCTCTCACGTAATTCATCTGGTTTCTACAGTTGACGGTGAAGTTGAAGGAAATCCCAGAAAGGTAATTGAATCTACTTTTCCTGCCGGAACATTATCGGGAGCTCCAAAATATAAGGCAATGCAACTTATTGATAAATATGAAAATCAGGACAGAGGTTTTTATGGCGGAGCTGTTGGTTACATCGGATTGGACGGGGAAGTAAACCTTGCTATTGCGATACGTTCGTTTGTTAGTAAGGATAACGTTTTATATTCGCAGGCAGGAGCAGGGATAGTAGATAAATCGGACGAGCAAAGCGAATTACAGGAAGTAAATAACAAGCTGTTTGCTCTGAAGAAAGCAGTAGAAATGGCCGAGAATATATAATTGCTTATAGCTTATAGCTTATAGCGTAAAGCATTTGAAATATGAAAGTTTTAGTATTAGATAATTACGATTCGTTTACATATAACCTTGTTCACATAATTGAGAAAATATTAGGTCACAAGATTGATGTATTTAGAAATGATGAAATTTCGTTGGAGGAGATTGAAAAATATGATAAAATTATTCTTTCTCCGGGTCCGGGAATACCCGATGAAGCAGGGATATTGAAAGATGTTATAAAAAAATATGCTCCGACAAAATCTATTTTTGGAGTTTGTCTTGGCGAGCAGGCTATAGCAGAAGTTTTTGGAGGAAAGTTAAATAACCTCAGTGAGGTTCACCATGGAGTATCGAGCAAGATGTTGGTTCTTGACGATGATATTTTGTTTGCCGAAGTGCCAAAAGAGTTCGAAGGTGGTCGTTATCATTCGTGGATAGTTTCCAAAGAGAATTTACCGGAAACATTGAAGGTGACATGTACAGATGAAGATGGTGAGATAATGGCTATTCGTCATAAGAAATATGATGTTGCAGGAGTTCAATTTCATCCTGAATCAGTTCTTACAGAGTCCGGCGAAAAAATGATTGAGAATTTTTTGAAAAGCTAAAGCTATTAAATATTCACTAGTACAATCTTTCTCGCATAGGAGAATGATTAAAAATAAAGATGACCGGTAGGCGGCGCAAATAATTAACTCCGTTGAACCTAAAGGTTTCACGGCTATTTTTTTAAACAGATGAAAAATATTCTAAACAGATTAATAAATAAAGAAACACTTTCTGCAAAAGAGGCAGAAGAGGTTTTACTGGATATAACCAACGGAAAATATAACGATTATCAATTGGTGTCATTTCTAACTGTTTTTTTAATGCGTCAGCTAACAGTAAGCGAATTTAAGGGCTTTCGCGAGGCTCTCTTAAAGCAAAGCTTGAATATAGATCTGGGTAATTACGAAACTATAGATCTTGTTGGAACGGGAGGCGACGGTAAGGACACTTTTAATATTTCTACACTTGCATCGTTTGTAGTGGCTGGTGCAGGATATAAGGTAACAAAGCATGGAAATTATTCATCGTCATCGGTAAGTGGTTCGTCAAATGTATTAGAATACCTGGGCTATAAATTTACAAACGATGAAGGTATTTTGAAGAAGCAACTGGAAAATGCGAATATTACATTTTTACATGCTCCTTTATTTCACCCGGCATTAAAAAATGTTGCCTCTGTTCGCAAGCAGTTGGGCCTGAAAACAATTTTCAACTTGTTGGGACCTGTTGCAAATCCATCCCGCCCAAAACATCAGCTATTGGGAGTTTACAGTAAGGAGATAGGAGAGTTGTATTCACAGCTATTAAAAGAAGCAGATGTAAACTATCACATAGTTCATAGTACAGACGGCTATGATGAAATATCGCTTACTTCGAATTTTGATTTGTTTAGCGATGGAAAGCACAAAGAGATCACTCCACAGGAAATTGGTTTTGAAAAAGCTCAGCAGTCCGATTTATTTGGAGGTGATAGTGTAGAAAAAGCCGGAGAGCTTTTTAGGAACATTATAGAAGGAAAGGGAAGTGACTCACAAAACAATGCTGTAATAGTCAATGCTGCTTATGCAATAAAAACTATTAGCGGTAAATCGTTGGAGGAGAGTATTGCTAAAGCCAGAGAATCATTGCTAAGAGGAAAAGCAAAGGAGAGTTTGGAATTGCTTATTAAGTAAGCGCAGTTGGATTAAAGCTAATATCTTAAAGCTTAGAATAATGACAATATTAGATGAAATAGTAGAATACAAGCGTAAGGAAGTAGCTGAACGAAAGAGTTTGGTTAGCCTGGAGTCGTTGAAAGAATTGGAAATGTATTTGCGTATACCTTATTCTCTGAAAGAATTTCTATTGGCTGAGGATAAATCAGGTGTAATTAGCGAATTTAAACGCCAGTCACCATCAAAAGGTTTGATAAACGGTACTTCAAAAGTGGCAGAAGTTGTTGCTAAATATCAGGAAGCGGGTGCATCGGCAGTTTCGGTATTAACAGATGGGAAGTCATTTGGAGGAGCACGACGCGATTTGCGGGAGGCTCGTGAAGTGTTACAAATACCTTTACTTAGAAAGGATTTTATTATCGACGAGTATCAGATTCACGAAGCAAAAGCAATTGGAGCAGATGTGATTTTGTTGATAGCTTCAATCTTATCGAAACAGGAAATTGAAGAGTTTTCTTCTCTGGCAAAGTCACTTGGTTTAAGTGTTCTTTTCGAAGTGCATAATGAAAAAGAATTAGAGAAGTTATGCGATACTATTGATGTAGTAGGTGTTAATAACAGAAATCTGGCAACCTTTGAAGTTAGCATTAAAAATTCAATTTCACTGGCAGATAAGATACCTGATCGTTGTATAAAAGTATCGGAAAGCGGGATATCGGAAGTAGAAAAGATAAAGGAGTTAAAAAAGTACGGATATAAAGGTTTCTTGATAGGGGAAAATTTCATGAAGACTGAAAATCCGGGAGAGAGTGCTATTGAATTTATCGGTACTTTATAAATTTTATTGCAGTGAAATATTCATGATGTAATTTTTCTAACACCACGCTTTAGCGTGGCAGGCAAGGGGAATGATAATATGCGAGTTACATCCCTGCCTGCAAGATGCTGTCAGGCAGGTGACCTATTAAAAATCAAATTATTAACAGATGAAAAAGTTAATAAAAGTTTGTGGGATGCGGGAATCCCAAAATATAGAGGAGCTTAGTGAACTCGATATAGATATGATGGGGATGATATTTTATCCTAAATCACCCAGATATATTGAAAAAGTACCTGTTTTATCAGGTGAATTGAATATAGATAAAGTTGGAGTTTTTGTAAACTCTAATTCAACAGAAATTCTTGAAAAAGTTGATGAATTTAACCTGAATATTGTTCAGTTACACGGAAATGAAAAGGCAGATTGCTGTAATGATATTAGTGATTCGGGAGTTGTTGTGATGAAGGCATTCGGGATAGACGAGGGCTTCGATTTTTCAGTTTTGGAAGAGTATGAGAGATCAGTTTCAATGTTTGTATTTGATACTAAAACTAAAGACTATGGCGGTTCCGGAAAAAAGTTTAATTGGAATAAGTTGAAAGAGTACAAAGGGAATATTCCGTTCTTACTGAGCGGAGGAATAGGCCCGAATGATATTGCTGAAGTGTTAAACTTTGAGCATCCAAAATATGCCGGAGTTGATTTAAACAGCGGGTTTGAAATAAAACCGGCACTGAAAAATATTGATTTATTAAAAGAGTTCATTAAGAAATATAGAAATTGAACGTTATTCTGAGCGCAGTACAGTGAAGTTGAAATGACGTTAAATTATAAGTATCATGGATTATACAGTTGACAAAGAAGGATTTTACGGAGAATTTGGAGGAGCATTTATACCTGAGTTGCTTTATTCAAACGTGAAAGAGTTAAAAGAAAACTATATTCAAATTATTGAATCTGAAGAGTTTCAAACTGAGTATAAAAGTTTGCTTAAGGACTATGTGGGGCGTCCGTCGCCATTGTATTATGCGAAGCGTCTTTCTGAAAAATACGGAGGTAATATTTATCTTAAAAGAGAAGATTTAAATCATACGGGAGCACATAAGGTGAATAATACTGTTGGTCAAATTTTACTGGCAAAAGAGCTGGGAAAAAAGCGAATTATTGCCGAAACCGGTGCAGGACAACACGGTGTCGCTACCGCTACTGTTTGCGCATTGATGGATCTGGAATGTATTGTATATATGGGTGAGGTTGATATTGAACGTCAGGCCCCTAATGTAGCCCGTATGAAAATGCTGGGTGCAGAAGTTCGTTCGGCAACCAGCGGATCAAAAACTTTGAAAGATGCTACAAACGAAGCTATAAGAGATTGGATCAATAATCCGGAGGATACATATTATCTGATTGGTTCTGTTGTTGGACCACATCCATACCCCGATTTAGTTGCCCGATTGCAGTCTGTAATTTCAGAGGAAATGAAAACGCAGTTGAAAGAAAAAACAGGGAATGAAAATCCTGATAAAATAATTGCCTGTGTTGGTGGCGGGAGTAATGCTGCAGGTGCTTTTTACCATTATTTAGATGATGAAAAAGTAGAACTTATTGCTGTTGAAGCTGCCGGGAAAGGCGTTAGTAGTGGTGAAACTGCCGCGACAACCACTATTGGAAGTCCCGGAGTGATCCATGGAAGTAAGACTTTATTAATGCAGGATGAATACGGTCAAATTACAGAGCCTTATTCACTTTCTGCGGGACTGGATTATCCAGGTATAGGTCCATTACATGCTCATTTGTTTGCATCGCACAGGGGGAGGTTTTTGAGTGCCACAGATAAGGAAGCGTTAGATTCGGCAAAGGAATTAACTTTGTTAGAAGGTATTATTCCTGCTCTGGAATCGGCACATGCATTAGCCGCTTTATCAAAAATAGAAATAAAAGAAAATGATACTGTAGTAGTTAACCTGTCGGGCAGAGGCGATAAGGATATGGAGACTTATATCAGGGAGTTGGGGTATTGATTTGGGTTTCTGGTTTCTGGTTTCTGGTTTCTGGTTTCTGGTTTCTGGTTTCTGGTTTCTGGTTTCTGGTTTCTGGTTTCTGGTTTCTGGTTTCTGGTTTCTGGAGGGTATATACTAATTGATATTTTGTAAATTAGAGTGGATTTTAAGGAATTTACTATGAAAAGTTACCGGGATCTGGAAATTTACCAGATGGCATATCAATTAGCAGTCGAAGTTCATCTTTTGACAATGAAGTTGCCAAAGTATGAATTATATGAGCAAGGGAGCCAAGTGAGACGATCTTCAAAAAGTATCAAAGATACAATTGTTGAAGGTTATGGTAGAAGAAGATATAAAGCTGACTTTATCAGGTTTTTGTTTTATTCATAAGCTTCATGTGATGAAAGTACCTCTCAACTTGAGATGATTAATGAATTATATTTTAAAGAAAAACCAATAACTGAATTATTGGATAAATATGATATACTTGGGAAAAAGATCAATAAATTTATTCAATATGTAGATGGAAATTGGATATAACTTGTTGTTTACGAGCAACAAGTAACTAGCAACTAGCAACAGGATATAAATAACAAGTAAGATGAACAAATTACAAGAACTATTTCAAAATAAAAAGAACGATATTCTATCGATATATTTCACTGCGGGTTATCCTGAATTGGAAATGACCGGCGATATAGTTAAAAGATTAGAAAAGTCCGGAGTTGATTTTATCGAAGTAGGGATGCCATTTTCAGATCCTATGGCCGATGGACCTACCATACAGCAAAGTAGCGAGAAAGCTTTGGAGAATGGAATGAATTTAGATGCTTATTTTAAGCAATTAAAAGCTATTAAGGATGAAGTTTCGTTGCCTTTGATTGCTATGGGTTATGTAAATCAAATGATGCGATATGGAGATGACAAATTTCTTAAAGCATGTGCAGAATCGGGGATTAGTGGTTTAATTTTGCCGGATTTACCTTTGAAAATATACAAGGAAGAATATGAGAAAAAATTACAAAAATACGGACTTGTAAATATTTTTCTGGTGACTCCGCAAACATCAGATGAAAGAATCAGGGAGATTGATGAGATAAGTAATTCATTTATTTATATGGTATCATCAGCATCTACAACAGGATCTAAAAGTAGTATTGATAATTCTCAAATAGAGTATTTTGAGAGGTTGAAGAATATGAAACTTAGAAATCCTTTAGTGATTGGGTTTGGTATTTCAAATTCTGAAACATACTCACAGGCTTGTAAATATGCATCCGGTGCTATAATTGGAAGTGCTTTCGTAAAAGCTGTAGAGAAGGAGGCAGGAGAAGAAGTAATTTCAACCTTTGTCTCGGGAATTAGAGCTAATTAGTTCAGGTACCCATTACAACCTTTTTTTTTTACCGCAAAGTTTCGCAAAGTTATGCGCAATTACGGAGTAATCATGAACACCAAAAAAACAATAAATACTTGTGAGTAAAGTTTCGCGAAGTATTTTTGCGTTATGTTGCGCATACCTTTATTCACGAGAGTCTATAGTGGGTGTTCATGATTGCTTCCGTCGGCTAAGCCGAGGCACTGCACAATTGCGTTACTTCGCGGTTATTTTTTTGTCATTATCTCACCTGCCCATCCGGTCAGGCGGGTTGGAGTTTCTGCGAAAAAACATAGGTCTCGAAATGACTTGTTTTTTGGTTTTGAGGCAGCCTCTTTGTGTTTTTATCGTATTGGTCCGCCAACATTCATATGTGGTTCTACCGAAAACGGACCTACGTGCATCGTTGGGGCATTGATATCAATACCGCCATAAACGTGGGGATGACAACTGTTAAAAGCGAATACTAAGCCTACTAGTATTACTATCAAATACAATATTCTTTTTATTTTCTGCATGACACCAATTTTAATTCTTTGCAATTTCCTCTTTTATCATTTCCATTTCTTCAGGAATAATTGTTCTTAATAAAATTCCTGCTCCACCCGGGTCAGTAATTACAGCAACTAAAGACCCATTTGGGTTCTTGTGCGCTTGTAATAAAACTTTACCCCCAAATTTTTCAACTTTAGATATTACATCGTCTATATTTTCAACATAGATGTAAGTAAACCATGCATTTTTAATTTTATCATTTGGCGTAACAGTAATTCCGGCTCTACTAATTCCGGCACTGCTTAAGACTTTATAG
Organism: Bacteroidota bacterium; assembly: GCA_039714315.1. Lineage (NCBI taxonomy): Bacteria > Pseudomonadati > Bacteroidota > Bacteroidota bacterium. The sequence continues at coordinate 8,501 of JBDLJM010000026.1, forward strand.
CTTTTATTGTTTATTTTTCTTTCTTCTAATGTGTAGCCAAATAGCGAGCTATAGAATTTTGCCGGTTTTTCAATATCTAATGTCCAATATTCATTCCACAGCCAATCACCATTTTGTGGAACTTTCGCTTCGGGTGTTCCGCTTGTTGATTGTAGCATTGCAAAGGCTGCACCTTCTGAATCTGCTGCTAAGGCTAAATAACCTCTGCCTTCAATTTTTAAAGGGTCTCCATAAAGTTTAGCTCCTAATTTTTTTGCAGTTTCTATAGATTGATTTATATCAAAAACAGAAATAGACGATACCCATTGGGTTATTGTAGAGGCATTATCAAATTTTGTTACATCTACTATACCTCCAATAGGTCTTCCCCATTTATAGATCATTGTATAATTATAATTATTGGCTAATTCATATGTGTCGAATTCCCAACCAAAAAGCTTAGAGTAGAATATTTTACTCTCTTCTACTTTTGTTGTTAGTAGATCGTGCCATACAAATTTCCCCTGAACATAATTGTCATTTGATTGAGCCGTAATAGGAGGGGCAGTTAAGGATGGTGAACACGACGACAGTATTACTATAAAAATAGTAATTATTAAGGTATAATAATTCTTAATCATAGTATTAAACTTTAAAATTAATCTTTTGTTTATACTATTAAATTTAAGAATAATTATTGACAACTACATTGTAATAGGTTGGTTATGTGTTTATTGCGAAGTGTTGGTGTTTAATTTGCGTTTAACAATTCAAAAAGTTTAGATTTTTTTGTTCTGCTAAGTGGCAGTTCCTGTTTTTCAATTTCAACAGTTTTGCTGTTAAACTTTTTGACTCTCTCAAGGTTTACTATAAAAGATTTGTGTATTCTCATAAATCTTTCCTCCGGAAGTTTAGCTACAAATGCTTTCATCGTAGATAGGACAATATAGTTTTCATCATCTGTAACAACCTTTACGTAGTCACCTATAGCTTCAATCCACTTGATATTTTTTAAATATACTTTCTTATTTACTAAATTGCTTTTTACAAATATAGTTTCATCTGCACTTTCGAACTCATCGGTATTGTAAACTTTTTCGTGTAGTAAAATTGCCCGTTCTATTGCCTTGTTAAAACTTTCCGATTGAATTGGCTTGGTTAAAAAACCTGTGACGTTATATTTAAACGCATCGTAGGCGTATTCTTTTTTAGCAGTAGTGATAATAACCTGAGTATTTCCTTCTAAAGTGTCGAGAAAATCAAATCCGGATATAACCGGCATTTCTATATCTAAGAAAATTAAATCTACCTTGGTATTTTTAATTGCTTCGCGGGTTTCGATAGCATTTGTAAATTTACCGATAAGGTTCAGGGCAGGATGTTTTCTAACTAATTCTGAAATTAGTTTTAATTGAATTTTCGAATCATCAATCGTTACACAGTTCAACATGGCAGGTAGTTACATTTTAATTTTAGGCAATAAAAATGCTAGAAAAATCTTCATTAAAATATTTCAAAAACAAGATATAATGGTGCTTTTAGCACAGCCTATTTATATCAGTACTAATATATAAAGACATTTTAATCTTTTTACAAAATTACAATTTTTTGCTATAATAAAAAAAATAATAATTATCTAATCTTAGTCTTAATAAGATTATAGATATACCACATTATCACTAAAACCCAAATTAGCAACAATAGCCAGGATTTGATTGAGAAGTAGAATAATATAATGAATAATGAAGTAATTATATTAATAGAAGAAGCTCCGATTAAAGTAGTTTTTGTACTCGATTTTGACAGGGGGATAGTATAGAGGTTAAACAGACTTGCCATAGCAGATAAGGCTGCCATAATTTTATTTCCCTGCAGGTAAAATATCACAGTGGGTATTGCAAATACGAGAGAATTTAATAAGGCTTCAATAGTTTGCTTTTTATTATAACCTTTGTCTTTTTTCATCATCAATTTTTTATCTAATACCAAATAAACATAAAAAACCTTTAGGTTCAGCGCAGCTAATGCACCATATCTTTTTCATCTAATCCATTTTTATTTCACTTAATATTTATTATTCACAAAACAATAACTTCAATTGAGTTCATGAATAGCTTTGCTTACTTCCGTAGCCCTGCTATGCAATAAATTTTAAATTCATAAAAAAGAATTATACCTCAAATCTAAAGGTGCATTTTAAAATTCATTTGGTAGAACAAAAGTATGAATTGAATTTAATTAAATAAAAAAGATTCCCTTATCAGGAATCTTTTTTATTGTAGTTTATGTGAGTAATAATTTTAGACGAATATTGTTCCGACAACTTTTGCATTAGGATAACGGTCTTTCCATAAATCTATAGCACTTTTATCTTTTATTGTAATAAAGGTTTTATAGTCTAATTTAACTTTAAACCGCTTAATTTTTTTTCCGGCTTCGGCCAGATTTTCTTTAATTTTAGTTTTCATAGTTGTAATATTTAAAGTTTTAGTCTAACCAAGATAGAAAAAAACCTCAAAGATATTTACTACAAAAACAATTTTAACATATCTTTTTGATTACTCGCAATTTGTGAGAATGTCTTTGGGTGTCAACATTATAGATGCCTGTATGATCTATCCTGTCTATACGAACTTTTCCGTGGGCATGAATAATGTAATTATTTTCTAAAATAATTCCTACATGAATAATTTCACCTTCTTCGTTATCGAAAAAAGCCAAATCACCGGGTTCTGATTCTTCTATAAAACTCAATACTTCACCCAGTTTAGCCTGATCAGCAGCATTTCTTGGTATTTGTATACCATTAAGTTTATAGACCATTTGAGTATATCCTGAACAGTCTATTCCCATTGGTGATTTGCCTCCCCATAGATATGGAGAATTTAAATACATAAAAGCATTATCGACCAGTTTGCTTTTATCTTTTCTTTTGTATTCAACAACATCACCTTCATATTTATATTCTTTGTTGGTCAATGCAAAATGATTATTGGAATAATAAGGTAATAATGATCCTATAGGAATCGGTATCATATTATTATCCATATCAAAAACAAAGTCTATGAAGTCGTTGGTGAGAATTTTATTTGAGTTGTTTAATTTGTTGAATTCTTTTTCAGAGATAGGAATAAACTGTTTTTTGTCGATCCATCCTACAAAATTATCGAATGAGTTTTCAATTTTAGTCCAAGAGTCTATTTCTTCAATAATTTTAAAGTATTCTCCAAATAGCAGTTGGTTAATTTGTTCACTATTGTGATCATTTTCTAACCTTACAGGTATGACACTAAGATTGCAAATTCCGTAATTCATCAATTTGGTTTAGGTAAAATTATTGCCCGAAGATAATAATGTTCGGGCAATAATTAATACCGGGATTAAAGTTTTTCAATAATCATTGCTGAAGCACCTCCACCTCCGTTACAAATACCTGCTAATCCGTATTTTGCATTGTTTTGTTCAAGTACGTTTAACAAAGTAACCATAATTCTGGCTCCTGAACATCCAAGGGGGTGTCCTAAGGATACAGCTCCGCCATTAATATTAGTTTTGTCAGGATCCATTTCCATTAATTTCATATTAGCTAAGCTAACAACTGCAAAAGCTTCGTTTATTTCGAAGAATTCCATATCGCTTAGTTTCATACCTGCTTTATCTAATGCTTTATTCATTGCTTTGGCAGGTGCGGTAGTAAACCATTCCGGTTCATGAGCTGCATCAGCATAAGATTTTATTACAGCGAGTGGTTTAATTCCTAATTCATCTGCTTTTTTTCTGCTCATTAATATAACTGCTGCAGCTCCGTCGTTGATTGTGGAAGCATTAGCAGCTGTTACTGTTCCATCTTTTTTAAATACAGGTCGCAGACCGGGGATTTTTTCGAACTTAACATTTTTAAACTCTTCATCTTCCGATACAACTATTGCATCACCACGTCTTTGTGGAATTTCAACCGGTACAATTTCATTGGCGAAATTTCCATTTTCCCACGCTTTGGCAGATCTTGTATAAGATTCAACAGAGTAGGAGTCCTGCTCTTCCCGGGTGAAATTCATTTCACTTGCACACAATTCAGCACTTTCTCCCATGTGTTTACCACTATAGGCATCCAGTAATCCATCCCGAAGCATACCATCGGCCATTTTAAAATCACCTAATTTCTGACCGGTTCTTCCATTCGGGAAATAATGAGGGATTTGCGACATATTCTCCATTCCCCCGGTCATTACTATTTCATTGTCGCCTGCCAAAATAGATTGAGCACCTATCATCATTGCCTTTAAGCCCGAAGAACATACTTTATTTACCGTAGTACACGGTACTGTGTTGGGAATTCCGGCATAAATAGAAGCCTGTCTGGCTGGTGCTTGTCCCAAATTTGCCTGGATTACATTTCCAAAAAATACTTCTTCGATCAATTTAGAACTCAGATTAATTCTGTCTAAAGCACCTTTAATAGCAGTCGCTCCTAATTTTGTAGCCGGTATAGTAGATAAACTTCCACCAAAACTGCCAATAGGAGTTCGAACTGCCGAAACAATTACAACTTCGTTTTTCATCAGTAAAAAATTCTTATGTTGATTATACGTTGGTTATTCTTATGACGAATATATGAATTAATATTTATGTTTTTGATGTGAATTGAAATCTATAAGTTATAGGCTGAAGTGAATTATTTGCAATAAAAATATTTAAATACAATGGAGGTATTAACATGATTGTTTAATAGGGGTATAGTGTTGATAATCAAGGGTGAATGGGCGATTTGTATGATGTTGGTATAATAATTGGGTATGTGTAAAAAGTTAAAAAGTGTTATTTTTAGCTCAAAAAATTTTACTTATTAAGTAAAATTTATATTTTTGATAGATAATAAACAAAAAAGCAATTGCCTATAGATATAATTCTACTTTAAAAAAAAATATTCTAACACCACAATAAATAAGTAGATTATGTCTGTATCTGATTATAACGATTCCAAGTTAGTTAGTAATTATATTAATGGAGATGAGTCAGCCATAGAAGTGTTGATTTATCGCCATAAAACTAAAATATATAATTTCATATATTCCAAAATTGGAGATAGAGATCTAACTGAAGATATATTCCAGGATACCTTTATCAAGGTTATCAATACTTTAAAACGAAAAAAATATAATGAAGAGGGAAGGTTTCTATCCTGGGTGATGAGAATTGCCCATAATTTAGTAATTGATCATTTCAGAAAAGAAAACCGTTTACCAAAATACTCGAATAAGAGTGATTTTGATGTTTTTTTACTGGTGAAAGACGATAAACTAAATATTGAGAATGAACTTATAAAGTCCCAGATAGAGTCAGATGTAAAATTACTTATAGAGCAGTTGCCTGATGAGCAAAAAGAAGTATTGAAAATGCGTCATTACAATGATTTGAGTTTTAAGGAAATCGCCGAAAATACAGGGGTGAGTATAAATACAGCCCTGGGAAGAATGCGCTATGCTTTGATCAATTTAAAAAAGATGATAGAAGAAAAGAACCTTATTCTCCACTGATTGTAATCTAAATAATTACAATTACATAAGGAAAAGTTATAATAAAAAATAAAATATCATACAATATGCTTTGACATCCCACGTTATTTAATTGAATAATAAATCATAAATATGGAAAAAAGTTACATTCAATTAAAGAGTAAAGATGGGATTATGTTGAAGGGACCAAAGAAAGAAACCATTGATTTTTTACTGTCGTATTCAAAAGCGCTGAAAGTTATCAAGGGTAGTAAGTTAAATGAGTTTGAATTGATTTTAAATTAAAAAAACTGCCTGAAAAGGCAGTTTTTTTTTAGAGTTCTTTTAAAACGGATTTTCTACCTACTGTTCTTAGAATTATATCATTTTCCAATTTTAAACCTCTTGCCGGCGAATATTCTCTGCCATAAAGTATTATTTGAATATGTAGTTTGTTCCACAATTCTTTCGGAAATAGTCTTTTTGCGTCTTTTTCTGTTTGAGTTACATTTTTTCCGTTTGTCAGTCCCCATTTGTACATAAGTCTGTGAATGTGAGTGTCAACAGGAAATGCGGGAACTCCAAATGCCTGCGACATCACAACAGAAGCTGTTTTATGTCCTACACCCGGTAGAGCTTCAAGGTCTTCAAAGTTTTTAGGAACTTCAGAATTATGCTTTTCGATTAATATTTTTGATAAATTCCATATTGCCTTTGATTTTTGAGGAGATAAACCAACAGGTTTGATTATTTCTCTAATTTCATCAATGCTTAGCTTAATCATTGCTTCAGGAACATCGGCTTTCTTAAATAATATAGGTGTATGCAGATTAACTCTGGCATCAGTGCTTTGAGCCGAGAGTAAAACAGCGATCAATAAGGTATAAGGACTGTAATGGTCAAGTGGGATAGGAGGGTTAGGATACATTTCCTCCAGAGTATTTACTATGAAGTCGATCTTTTCTTTTTTAGTCATATTTTCAAAAATCAGATTTTAAAATTCTAAATAAATGTAAGTCTAAAAAAGTATCATTTTTATAAATAGCATCCTTAAGAACTGCTTCTTCTGTATAATTACACTTTATTAAAACTTTTTTTGAGGCTTCGTTGTTCGAAAAAACTTTAGCCTGGATTCTGTGAATATCAAAACTGTTAAAACAATATTCCGTAAATCGTTTTACGGATTTGCTGATAATGCCTTTATTTTGAAATTCAGTACCTATCCAATATCCTATCTCAATTGTTTTGCGATAAATATCCTTAGACTTTATAATTCCTATTCCTCCAACACAATTATCATTAACAAGAATTGCAAAATTAAGATTTTCTTCCAAATTGTTGTTAAATTCTATCCAGGAGTCAGCATCTGATTTAGTATAAGGATGAGGAAAAGTATCGCCAAGATATTTGGTAATATCATTCGAATTGGCATGTTTAAGTAATCCGTCAATGTGATTTTCCTGCCAACTGCATATTGTGGTTTTATTGTCTACTTTGATGTTCAATTTTTTAGATAATATGTTGATTCTCTGATTTGTAATTTATTATTGATAGTTTGTCATTTGTTTTTCATCCGTATCTGATTTTCGAGTATTTTCGCTAATAACACTTATTGAATACATATTCATTAATTAGATGATTGTCTTATCTTTGTTTTGTGTATTTGCAATAAATATAACAGTTATTAAAATAAAATATTCATGAAGTATAGTTTTTTGGTTTTTTTGGGTGCTGCAAGTTATGGAATATTGTCAACTATTGCCAAGTTGAGTTATAAGGCAGGTTTCACTGCTGCAGATGCCACCGGGAGTCAAATGATTTTTGGGGTCATAATTCTTTGGGCAATTGTTTTGATAAAAGAGAAAGGAAAAACAAAAACAAAGACTAATAAATCAGATATAGTTCGTCTGATGCTTATGGGAATACCTGTTGGCTTAACGAGTGTATTTTATTACCAGTCGGTACAACTGCTTCCTGCCTCGATTGCGATACTGTTATTGTTTCAATTTACATGGATAGGAATTTTATTGGAAGCTATTTCTTTAAAGAAACTTCCTTCATTAGCTAAAGTTGTTTCTACAGTTATTTTGATGGGGGGAACTGTTTTAGCTTCAGGAGTATTAGAAAACGGTCTTGGCGGCTATAATACCAAAGGGATAATTTATGGTCTATTGGCATCAGTATCATATGCATTGTTCATATTTTTTAACGGAAAAAGCACCAGTTCAATCAGCGCGACCAAAAAAAGTGCCCTTATGCTAACGGGTGCCGCAATACTTACTGTATTAGTCTACCCTCCCGTGTTCTTAATTAATGGGGCAGTTCTAAACGGATTGGCAATTTATGGAATTCCACTGGCCTTGTTTGGTGCAGTTATTCCTCCATTATTGTTCGCAATTGGAATTCCGAAAATCGGGGTTGGACTGAGTTCGATTATTAATGCAGCAGAGCTGCCTGTTGCGGTAATGGCTTCAAGTGTTGTTTTGGGTGAAGTTGTAACATCATCGCAGTGGACGGGGGTAAGTATTATTTTGGCTGCCATGATATTACCAAATCTGATAGAAAGAAAGATAAATAAGAAAAAAGTAATTTCTGAATTAAGGAATTAGTGAAAAATATTTTGTTATAGTTTTTACAGGAAGATATTACTCAAATATAAATATCTTTAGAGTTCTATTCACCAATAGAAAATTTATTAAATAATTTTGTGAGTGAAGTTATCCGGATTAAATTTGTACGACTTGAATAAAAAGTAAATTATGGAAAGAAAAGATATAGAAGAGTATTTTAATGTAGCACTGGCGACATCACTTGTTATTTTTGGATTTGATTTTGAAAAACTACACATCCTGTTAAAATATAATGAAGATGAACCATTTAAAGGTGCATATATTCTTCCATCCAGGTATATTAAACCGGATCAAAGTATTGATTTAAATGTAAAGAAGCTGCTAATAGACTCTATAGGAAGTGATGATGCATACATCGAACAGTTGAATGCCAGCGGGAAGGTTTTTAGAAATCCACTAGGCAGAGTTGTAAATATAGGTCATTACGGATTAGTTCGCTTTGATCATAAAGATACGGATAAGTTTCAAAAAAATGGATTAAAATGGTTCGCATACGATGAAATACCCGATCTGGCATTCGATCATAATATAATTGTAGATTTTGCAAAAGAACGTTTAAAGAGAAGGGTAAAACGTCGTCCTGTAGGCTTTAACCTGCTACCAAAGGAGTTTACTATTACTCAGCTGCAGGCTTTATATGAAGAAGCTCTGGACAAAACTTTCGATAAACGAAACTTCAGAAAGAAGATATTTAATTCGAAGCTTCTTATCGACTTAGAAAAAACAATAGAAACAAGTAGTGGTAAAGTATCTAAACTTTACAGATTTGATGAAGACAAGTATGCTAAAATGTCTTCAAAAGGATACGATTTCCTTTTTTAAGGATTTGTTAAAATATTTAAAAACTCCGTAATTTTTTAAGGTTACGGAGTTTTTTTATGGTTTGCTGAGACGAAACTTTTATATTAGTTACTATAGTAGCTTTAGAAAATAGATTCTTTGCATTTCCTTTGCGAAAAACTTTGCGGTCTTTGCGTGAAATTCACACTAATTTTCACGCAAAGACCGCAAAGCTAAAAACGCTAACGCAAAGAGAACAATATATGTTAAAAATAATATTGGTTCTTAAAATTTCCTCCCCTGAAAATGAAATATAGATCTATAGATAACTCTTTAGTAAAGTAGGGTATTAGCTGCTTTTTTCGTAAATTTGATTTAGCAAAAACCAATGCCAAAAATTAAATTGAATACTATTTTTTCGGCTTCCTTTTTAATTATATTTCCCCATCACAATTTATATTCATAAAGTCACTGATATCTATGATAGAGATATTATACTAAGTATTTCATGTTAGTTATGAGTGTATATCTTCGTGATCTAACTTGTAGCTATATAACTTAAGTGTAGAATTTAACAACACTAATCTAAAATTGAAATGAAAAATTTGATTAAAATTTTTACAGTTATTGTGTTGGTTGTTTTGTTTACAGTTGACACACAGGCACAGGTTAAGTTTGGGGTAAAAGCAGGGGTGAATTTTAATGATATTGCTCAAAATATTAAAAGTAATGAATTGGAATTTGACTCAAAAATGGGTATTGGTTATCATGCTGGAGCCTTGATTGATTATTCATTTAATGAAGAAATGGGCTTGCAGTCCGGAATAATATGGAACAGAAAAGGATTTGATGCAGATGGTTTTTCTTATTATGGATTTGATATAGATGCAGATATTTCAGCATTTTTGAATTACATAGAAATACCCTTACATTTTGTGTATAAACTTAATTCCTTTCAGTTTTATGCAGGACCATATTTTGCTTTTGGTTTAGGTGGCGTAATGGAGGTAATCGTAAATAATAATAATTATGACATTGATGTAAGTAGAGATATAGAATTAATTCCGGTATATGGAGAAGTTGACGAAGATGATTATGATAATGACGAAATGCCTGTTAGGGGATTTGATTATGGTATTGATTTTGGTCTGGGATATGAGTTAGGACCTGTATTATTAAATGCCGGATATTCTATCGGACTGGGAAATATAACTCCAAATTACACGGATCCGGATATTGACCCTAAGGACGAGAAAAGGTCAAACAGAGTAATTACAGTTTCGGTAGCATATATGTTTGGTAAATAATTTAATTAGATAATTTAAAAATAAATAATACTTCGAGCCCCTGTTTTTACAGGGGTTTTGTGTGAAATGATTTAAGTCACAAATAATATCATTGAAGATATATACCCTAATAAGGGATATTTTTTATATTCGTGCTCTTGAAACTCTTAATAAAATATTGATAATACTGTTTTTTAGAATATTTGTCTAAAAAGCATAGTGGGGGAAGCCGAAAAACCAAAGAGTAGGCACTATTCATAATTTTTAACTAATTCTAAATGAAAAATTTTATTAAAACTTTTGCAGTCTTAGGACTGATTACTTTATTCTCGGTGAGTGCGCAGGCCCAGATTAAATATGGAGTAAAAGGTGGATTAAACCTAAGTGATATTGCTCAAAACCTTAAAGACAGTGATGAAGAGATGGATACTAAAATGCGTATCGGTTATCACATAGGAGCTACAGTTGATTATACAATTAATGAAAAAGTTAGTTTGCAATCAGGTCTTCTATTGACAAGTAAAGGCTTTAAAGTAGAGGATAGTGAATCAGAGGCAGGTTTTTCTGCAGATTATAAAGTGTCCGGGATTGTAAATTACCTTGAAATACCTGTACATTTTGCATATAAAATCAATGATTTTCAAATTTATGCCGGTCCTTATTTAGCTTTTGGAGTAGGGGGAAAATTTAAAACAGAATATAGTTTAACCTTCAATGGAAATACAGAAAGCGACAGTGATGAAACAAAACTTAAGCCTGTATTTGGAGAAGTAGCTGAAGGTGATTTAGAAGAGGATGAAGGAGCATACAATGCTTTTGATTACGGTTTAAATTTTGGTATTGGATATCAGGTAGGTCCTGTTTTATTAAATGCAGGATATTCTCTTGGCTTAGGAAATTTTGTACCTAAATATGAAAATTCTGATAATGAGGATAAAGTATCTAACAGAGTAATTTCTGTTTCTGCTACTTATTTCTTCGGGAAATAATAAGAGAATTTAATTATAAGACAATAGCTCAAAAAATATAGTGTTTTTTGAGCTATTGTTATTTATACCTTAAGTGAAATATCAAGATTTACGCCAGATAATACTCCAAAGCATCTTCAATTTCCTCCGGCAACGCATAGCAGTCAAACGCACAGTCGCCAATTTCGTTTAGTAAGCTAAAGCTTACCACTCCCGATACATTTTTCTTATCGTGTTTCATCAGATCGAGAATTGCAGGGAAATCCTTCTCATCAATTCTGGTTTTTGGGAAATATTCCAGGATAACCTTCTTAATTTTTTCGGCATCGTCCATTTCAAAGCCTGTTTTTAAGGTAGAAAGATAAGCTTCGGCTATCATACCAATAGCAATGGCTTCACCGTGGTACAGCATATTATCACTATCCATGTAAAAAGTTTCAACAGCGTGACCAATAGTGTGTCCGTAGTTGAGTATTTTTCTCAATCCCTGTTCGGTTGGATCCTGAGTTACTACATCAATTTTAACAGAAACAGACTGTTTTATAAGTTCATCTAAGTTATTAATATCCAGATCGTCGAGTTTAGTCAGGTTTTGCCAGTGATCTTTGTTTGCTATTAATCCGTGTTTAATCATTTCGGCCAAACCGGAACGCATCTGACGGGGTTCAAGTGTTGACAGAAACTGTGAAGATACCAATACCATTTCCGGCAGATTGAAAACACCGATCTGGTTTTTTAGCTTTCCGAGATCTATACCCGTTTTACCACCTGTAGAAGCATCCACCATGCTAAGAAGGGTAGTGGGAACGTTTATGAATTTCATGCCGCGCTTGAAGGTTGAAGCTACAAAACCTCCCATGTCTGTAAGTACTCCTCCTCCAAGATTTATCAACAACGATTTACGGTCGGCACCCAGTTCTGTGAGTGTGTTCCATAAACTCACTACAGTTTCGATATTCTTATTTTCTTCGCCCGGTTCAATTTCTATCAATTCATAATCCGTAAGACTTCCAACATTTTGTAAAAAAGGAGGCAAACAGTATTCCAGTGTGTTTGAATCTGTCAGTACAAACACTTTGCTGAACGATTTGTTTGTATTTAAATAGTCATTTAATGCCATGTATGCATTTTCTCCAAAAAGTACTTTGCCCTTTTCCATTATGGTATAGAATAAAAATTGAAGAGCAAAAATAATTAAAGTAAGCGATTATGCGACTTTTATCAGGAAAATATAATAAAAAGACATTTAAGTCTTTTATTGTTCGATTTAAGTTTTATATTTGCACTGTAGAATTAATCTAAATAAGAATAATACTGTTTTTATATTAATTTTGCAGTAAATTTGCGCTAGGGATGGAGGCGGCATCCTTTTAATTCTGGTCACTGAGCGGGGCCGAAGTAACATAATTAAAAGATATAGCCGAGAGCCCGGTAGCCTGACGCAGGAAGGCTAAGCGCCCAAAAAAACAGGAATAGAATGAAGATTAACGAACAAACAAGAGTTTCGGACTTAATAAAATTTAATGAAGCTTCGATAGATGCGATTGCGTCAATAAACAAGCATTTCACAAAGTTGAAGAATCCGATTTTGCGAAAAGTATTGGCAAAACGGGTGAGTATTGCTGATGCTGCAAAAGTTGGAGGGACAACAGTGGAAGATTTTTATAAAGTTTTACGACCTTTGGGATTCGAATCTGAAATAATTGATTTTAATAAAGAAATTAAGCCTAACACAGAATATAAAGTATCGGATATGGATATTAATAACATTGACCCATCAAAATTAACAGAGCTTGACGTAAGAGACGAAATAGCCGGAGGAAATGATCCTTTCGTAATAATTATGGATGCATTGAAAAAAATGCCTGAGGATAACACACTTAAGCTTATCAATATTTTTGAACCAATACCATTAATAAATAAGCTCAACAAAAAGGGTTACAGCACTTTTGTAGATACAAGTGTAGAAGGAATGGTAGTTACATATTTTCATAAAGAACAAGATATGGAGATAGAAGAAGAAACCCGCTTTGCCAGTAAAGACACATTCGAAAAAGTTAAAGGTTTTTACGGAGATAAAATAGTAGAGATTGATGTTAGGGACCTGGAAATGCCGGAACCTATGGTTCAGACTCTTGCAAATGCTGAAAATTTAAAAGAGGGTTACGCGCTTTACGTAAACCATAAAAAAGTACCTCAATATTTAATTCCTGAGCTGGAAGAAAGGGGAATGAAGTTCCTGATTTACGAAATTGAAGAAGGAAATGTAAAACTTTTAATTTTCAGATAATGGTTGGAGTAGCCAGTAAAAATGCACCACCACCAAATGTAGTGGTACCACATTTTGTTTTCGGAGCTGTTTCTTTTTTAGTTTTAACAATCTTACTATTTTTTAATGTAGAAGGAATTGCGGGGCACTATTTTAATCCAAAATTGTTGGCTCTTGTACATCTTACGGCATTGGGGTGGATTTCAATGGTAATTTTTGGTGCCTTATATCAATTAGTGCCCGTAGTATTAGATGTTAAACTCCACAATGAGAAACTTGCAAGAGTAAACTTCTTTATTTATGCACTTTCTATAATAGTATTCGTATTTGCTTTTTGGGATTTATATGCCAGATCAATACTTTTCCAAGCTGGAGGAAGTCTGATGTTTGTATCGATATTAATTTTCTCATACAACATAATGATGAGTGCATTTAATGCAAAAAGAAAGCTGATAGCGGCAAAATTTATTATTGCATCAATATTTTGGTTTTTTACTACGGCAGTTTTTGGTTTGATACTGGTTTTTCAATTAACAAATCCTTTTTTAGATATAAATCATTTACAATTCCTTAAAGCTCATGCTCATTTTGGTTTAGTTGGATGGTTTTTATTATTGATAATAGGAGTGTCGAGCAGATTAGTGCCAATGTTTTTGGTAACACATAATCTCAATGAGAAGAAATTGTCGTTTGCCTTATACATTATAAATATTGGATTAATTGCGCTTGCTACAACTTTCTTTATGGAGCTTGCTGTCATTTATATTATAGCTTCTGCTATATTGATAATTATAGGTATAGGTAGCTATGTAAGTTTCTTAATCGATGCTTATAAGAACCGAATAAAAAAGGTTTTGGATATAGGTATGCAGCATACAGCATTATCCATTTTAACATTAATTTTTCCTGTAATATTTGCAATGATAGCTCCTTTTACTTTCGAAGGTCAATTTGAATTATCTCAGCAAAGTGTACTTGTTTATGGATTGAGTATTTTACTCGGATTCATTACTTCACTGTTACTAGGGCAAACATATAAAACTTTGCCGTTTATTGTATGGCTTTTCGAGTATAGAGGAAAAATGGGTAAAGGAGAAACACCTATGCCAAAGGATTTATATAATGAAAAAATAGCCCGGATTCATTACTTCACATTTGCAATTGGTTTTTTATCGCTTATTGCCGGAGTTTTAGTGAATTATATCCCTGCAATGTATACAGGAGCAGGATTTTTTGTTATAACAGCTCTGCTTTATAATTATAACGTAATAAAAATAATAAGACATAAGGCGGCTTTTTAAAGTACAAAGTCTATAAGTGATTTACAGAAAATATTTAGAATAATTAAACAGATAAAAATGGAAGATAAAATATACGAACTGTTAAAAACAGTTATAGATCCTGAGGTAGATGTAAATATTGTTGATTTAGGTTTGGTTTACGATATTAAAGTTGAAGGAAATAAAGTTGAAGTAGTAATGACGCTTTCAACGCGGGGATGTCCGCTTGGTGATACTATAATGGAGAACGCAGCTCATGTTATAAAAGCAAATATTAAGGATGTTGAAGTTGATGTGCAGCTGGTTTGGGAGCCTGCATGGACACCGGATTTGATTTCTCCTGAAGGTAAGGCGATGCTGGGAATGTAGTTTTGTGTATATAACTGTTTGTTGAAAAACATGTTTGTTGTTTAATAAAAGAATTATATTAGCGGCAACTAACCACTAATTTATAACAATTAAGTTTGTATAGATTTGTAAAACTTACCAATAGAGAATTATGTTTTCAAAGAGTTGTGAATATGGAATAAGAGCAGTTTTGTATTTGGCTGCAAATAGTACTGAGGGAAAACGTTGTGGCATTAAACCTATTGCTGCAAAGCTTGAGATCCCAAATCATTTTTTGGGAAAAATTCTCCAGAAACTGGCGCGTGAAAAGGTTATACATTCGATAAAAGGGCCTAATGGCGGTTTTTATACAACAGATGAGGATGTGAAACAAGCAATGATAACGGTTGTTAATGTTTTGGATGGACCGAAAGTTTTTAGTTCATGTGCTGTAGGATTAAAAGAGTGTTCGGACGAAAAACCCTGTCCCTTACATAATGATATAAAGCCATTTAGAGATGCATTAAGAGATTCAATGCAATCGAGGTCTATACAAAGTTTTGCTGAAACTCTTGAAAATGACGGAACTTATCTGGTTTTGTAAGGTATAGCGATATGTTATAATATAAGCTGCTAAATTTTAATTAGTAGCTTATTTTTTTTTAAAATATTCTATACATTTACTTTTTAAATCTTAATTGAACAACTTGAAGTATTACTTAAATATAATTGTGCCGGTTCCTTTGGAACAAAGTTATACCTATGAGTGCACTGCAGAGGATTTTTCTAAAACAGGTATAGGAAGCAGGGTTATTGTTCAGTTTGGCAGATCGAAATACTATACGGGGATTGTTGTACATAAACACCATAATACTCCTGAAATACACAAACCAAAATTTATTGAGCAGGTTTTAGATGAAAAACCTATTGTTAATTCTATACAGTTAAAGTTCTGGACATGGATAGCTAAATATTACCTCTCTACTTTAGGTGAAGTATATAGAAATGTAGTGCCTTCTTCATTAAAACTTGAGAGCGAAACTAAAATTTTAAGGAATCCTGATTTTGAGGATGAAAAGGCTGATGAATTACCTGATAATGAATTCCTGATATACGAGGCATTAAATGTTCAAAATGCATTGACAATAAAAGAGGTATCCGAGATTATTTCGAAGAAAAACCCTCTTCCTACTATAAAAAGTCTGATTGAAAAGGGGGTTATTTCACCTTTCGAAGAAATAAAGGAAAGGTATAAGCCTAAGATGTTGAACTATCTTAGACTAACTCCCGAAATGGAAACAGAGTCAAGT
Source organism: Bacteroidota bacterium (assembly GCA_039714315.1). Lineage (NCBI taxonomy): Bacteria > Pseudomonadati > Bacteroidota > Bacteroidota bacterium. The sequence goes on from JBDLJM010000026.1 coordinate 24,825, forward strand.
TTACAGGAAGTTTTTTCCACATTGGGAAGAGCAAAAAAACAGTATGAACTGCTTTTAAAGTTTTTGAGTGTTAAGGCACAGACACAAAAACCGGTAGCTCTAACAGAATTGTTAAAATCTGTTGATTCTAATCATGCTGTATTAAAAGGTTTGACAGATAAAGGTATTTTGGAAACTTATAGTGCTGAAGTATCAAGGATTGAGAAATCAGGCTCCGATATTCAGGAGCAAAAAGTATTATCCGAAGAGCAGGAAAGGGCTTATAGAGAGATAAAAGAAAAGTTCGAAGATAAAGATGTAGTGTTATTTCAGGGGGTAACATCCAGTGGAAAAACAGAAATTTATGTTAAGCTTATTCAAGAGCAAATAGATAAAGGTAAGCAGGTGTTGTTTCTTGTTCCTGAAATTGCGCTTACAACTCAATTAATTAACAGACTGGTCAAATTTTTTGGGGATAAAGTAGGAGTTTATCATTCGAAATTTAATCCCAACGAAAGGGTAGAAGTTTGGAATACCGTAAATGAGAACATAGGAAAACACCAGATAGTTCTGGGGCCACGATCGGCCTTATTTCTGCCTTTTTCAAATATCGGGTTGATTGTTGTTGACGAAGAACACGAGAGTTCATATAAACAACACGATCCATCACCAAGATATCACGCCAGAGATATGGCTATTATTTTGAGTCATTTTCACGATGCAAAGGTTCTTCTGGGGTCTGCAACTCCTTCATTGGAGTCGGTGTATAATGTTCAGCAAAAGAAATATGCATATGTGGGTTTGAATAAACGCTATGGTGATATTATGATGCCTCATATCGAAATTGCAGATATAAAAGAAGATCACCGTAAAAAAAAGATGAGGAATCATTTCGGAGAGAGGCTTTTTCTGGAGATGGAAGACGTTTTAAGAGCAAAAAAACAAATTATACTTTTTCAGAACCGCCGTGGATACTCTCCTGTTGTGGAGTGTGAAACATGTGGAACCACAGTTGAATGTCCACATTGCGATGTTACACTTACTTTTCACAATCACTCCAATCAGTTGCGTTGTCATTACTGTGGATATTCAATGCCGATGATCAGGAACTGTAAGTCGTGCGGAAGTCCCAGACTTGATACTAAAGGATTAGGAACAGAACAAATAGAGAAAGAGGTAGAGGATCTTTTTCCGGGAGCGCTTGTTGCAAGATTGGATTTAGACACTACTAGAAAGAAATATGCATATCAGGATATAATATATAAATTCGAAAACAAGGAAATTGACATTCTCATCGGTACGCAGATGGTAACCAAGGGACTGGATTTTGATAATGTAGCTTTAGTAGGAATTTTAAATGCCGATAATATGCTTAATTTCCCTGACTTCAGAGCACATGAAAAGGCATACCAGCTCATGGAGCAGGTAGCAGGAAGATCGGGCAGAAAAGGGGAGAGAGGCAAGGTAATTATTCAGACTTTTAATCCATACCATCAGATCGTTCAACAGGTGTCGGCAAATAAATTTGGAGAGATGGTGAAAGAGCAATTAAACGAACGACGAATATATCATTATCCTCCATACTACAGGCTGATTAAACTAACCTTAAAACACCGCGATAAAATCAAGGTAGATAATGTAGCCCAACATGTAGCCGAAAGTGTTAGAACCCTTAAAGGAGCAATTGTTCTGGGACCGGAGTACCCATCTATTGCAAGAGTACGAAACCTTTACAATAAAAATATTCTGATAAAGATTAAAAACGATCAGGATTTGGAACCGGGTAAAAAATATATCAAACAGGTATTCAGTCACTTCCAGGAAATAAAAGCCTACAGGTCGGTTAGGTTTGTTATTGATGTGGATCCGGTTTAGTTCAAAGA
>JBDLJM010000027.1 GCA_039714315.1 Bacteroidota bacterium
CCCAAATTTAAAAACATAAGCAAATTATAAGCGCCCCGGATGGCAGTGATACCCTGGAATATCTATACCCTATGAACAAGCACCTGTATTGGCTCTTACCCGGGAAGAGACCAATACAGGTGCATTTGTAAATGGGTTTAGATATGAAGCGTATAAACGGACAGCCGGAAATGGCGCCCAAAGTATATTTTCAATAAGGTAATTAATTGATATTTATGTAATAATATTCTATATTGCTGAATCAGTGACAGTTAACTGTTTAAATATCAACATAATAAGCTTTATGTATTTATTGTAGTTTCAATTGATATATTCACTAACTTTGCAGCCTTAAAAATCAAACCCTGAAAATTGTTCAGGGTCTATATTTGACTTTATGGAACAAGACATTAGAAACATCGCAATTATTGCGCACGTTGACCACGGTAAGACTACTTTGGTTGATAAAATCATTCACCATTGTCAGGCAATGGACACTCGTAAAGAGACTGGGGATTTAATTTTGGATAGTAATGATTTGGAACGTGAGCGTGGTATTACGATTACTTCAAAAAACATTTCTGTACAATACAAAGGCTACAAAATTAATATTATTGATACTCCCGGTCACTCCGATTTTGGTGGAGAGGTTGAGCGTGTATTAAATATGTCTGATGGTGTACTGCTTTTAGTTGACGCTTTTGAAGGTGCTATGCCACAAACAAGATTTGTACTTCAAAAAGCTATTGACCTAAAGTTGAAACCTATTGTTGTTGTAAATAAAGTTGATAAAGAAAACTGTACTCCGGATCTTGTTCACGAACAGGTTTTTGATCTTATGTTCAACTTAGGTGCTGATGAGTGGCAATTGGACTTTCCAACCGCTTACGGATCGGCTAAAAACAACTGGATGAGCGAAGATTGGACAGAGCAGACGGATAATATAGAGCCTTTACTTGATATGGTAATTGAGCACATTCCTGCTCCAAAAGTTGATTTTGGTGCATTGCAAATGCTTATTACTTCTATCGATTTCTCTTCTTTTACCGGTCGTATAGCTATTGGTCGTATCCAAAGAGGCGAGCTTCTTGAAGGGCAGCAGATAATGTTGGTAAAACGCGATGGTTCTCATGTACGCTCTAAAGTGAAAGAACTTTATGCTTTTGAAGGTCTGGGACGTAAAAGGGTTGAAAAAGTTGAAGCAGGAGATATTTGTGCTTTGTCGGGAATAGAAGGTTTTGAAATTGGTGATACAATTGCCGATCTTGAAAATCCTGAAGCTCTTGCAACAATTGATATTGATGAGCCTACAATGAGTATGTTGTTTACAATTAATGATTCTCCATTCTTCGGAAAAGAGGGTAAATATGTAACATCCCGTCATATTAAGGAACGTCTGGAAAGAGAAACTGAGAAAAACCTGGCTCTTAGAGTTGAACCCGGAACTTCTGCCGATAAATTTATTGTATCAGGACGTGGTATTCTTCACCTTTCGGTATTGATAGAAACAATGCGTCGCGAGGGTTACGAATTACAAATTGGTCAGCCACAGGTTATTATTAAAGAAATCGATGGTAAAAAACACGAGCCAATTGAAGATTTAACTATCGATGTACCGGAAGAGTATTCAGGTAAAATTGTAGAGATGGTTACTGTTCGTAAAGGAGAAATGACCAGTATGGCTCCAAAAGGGGATCGTATGGTGTTAGAATTCTCTATTCCTTCTCGTGGACTTATAGGAATGAGAAACCAGGCTTTAACGGCTACTGCCGGTGAGGCAATTGTAACACACCGCTTTAGCGAATTCCAGCCTGTTAAAGGTGAAATTCCGGAGCGTAACAATGGTTCTATTATTTCTACCGATCAGGGTAATGCTATTCCTTATTCGTTAGATAAATTACAGGATAGAGGTAAGTTCTTCGTTCCGCCAAACGCACCTATCTACGAAGGTCAGGTTATTGGTATGAACACAAGAGCCGATGACATGACAGTGAACATTACTAAGACAAAAAAGATGTCGAACGTACGTTCTTCGGGAGCTGATGATAAAATTAAGCTTGCACCACCAATTATATTCACCCTTGAAGAGGCTTTAGAGTATATCCAGAAGGATGAGTATGTGGAAGTTACTCCGGAAAGTATAAGACTTAGAAAGATATTTTTGAAAGAGCACGAAAGAAAACGTGCCGCAGGTAAATAATATCGATATAACCGACCACCATACCCTCTCAGTAATACTTATACAGTAGATAATGAGAGGGTATTTTTTTTGAAGAAAGCTATTGCTACATATTTTTGTTTTCCATATTTTCGCAGCAAAACAAAGTAAATTGACAGATAATTTTAAACATAAAGGTAAGAGAAATCAACTGGCTGAGCTGCTGAAGGATAAAGGTATTGAGGACGAAAGAGTGCTTAATGCCATCAGAAAAGTTCCCAGACATTTGTTTCTGGATTCAAGTTTCGAAGATCATGCATATCAGAACAAAGCATTTCCAATAGGGGCGGAGCAAACAATTTCTCACCCTTATACTGTAGCATTCCAAAGTCAGTTATTGGATATTCATCCGGGAGACAAGGTATTGGAAATTGGAACAGGTTCGGGATACCAAACGGCTGTTTTGCTGGAGATGGGGGCAAAGGTTTATACAATTGAGCGTCAGAAAGAACTATTCGACAGTACAAAGGTTCTTTTGCGTAAACTGCGATATAATCCCGCATATTTGACTTTTGGGGATGGTTACAAAGGATTACCAACCTACGGTCCATTCGATAAAATTATAGTAACGGCAGGAGCGCCGTATATTCCAAATCCTCTGTTAAAACAGCTAAAAATTAATGGAACGCTAATAATACCTGTAGGAGTGAAAGAACAGGAAATGACTACTATTTTCAGGATTAGTGATACTGAATATGATAAAATGGAGTTTGGTTCTTTTAAGTTTGTTCCTATGTTGGAGAATAAGAATTAAACAGGTGCAATACTAAATAAACGTCATTCCGACTGTGGTGAAACTAAACCTTTAGGTTCAGCTAGGCTAAAATGGAGGAATCTCATGATTGTTTCTACAAACATTTATGAGATGTCTCCACTTCGCTATCGCTACGGTCGACATGACGTACTATTTTACTTGTATAATTGGACGCAAGTTTTTTACAAACCTATCTTTTCATTTGTCATTTTAATGATCTCAGTTTCCAAAGCAATTGTTTTATCTTCAATATCCTGAGCTTTAGCCAGCATAGAATCTACAAAATCTTTATCGTCGAAACCGGCACAGTTAATTTTTACATTCATAAATGCTCCCATAACCGCAGTTCTGGCACATAGAGCCCCAACGCCTGCATCTGTTACCGAATTCGGATTTCCGATTTCTACCATAGCCTTCATTACCTCCATACTTTCGTACGAAGTCTTCATTACTTCGAAAGGTGTTTCTATCGCGTACTTTGTAGCATCGGCGATAGCCTGTTTTCTGATAGCTTTTTCTTCGTCACTTCCTTTTGCCAATCGGAAAGCATCCATTATTTTATTGAAGGCATTTGTATCTTCGTCTACCAGCTTTAAAAGCTTATCGTTAAAAGCCTGACCTTTTTCAGCCCATTTAGAGAATTCTTCCCATTTGTCGTCCCAACCTGCTTTATGTGATGATAAATTAGCAACCATTGTCCCCAATGACACTCCTAAAGCGCCTACATAAGCAGAAATAGATCCACCACCCGGAGCAGGACTCTCAGAAGCTGTTTCGTAAGCAAACTCAGTTAGGTCCATGTTGATTAACTGTTTTTCTCTTCCCTGAGCCATCTTATACTCAATAATTTTTTCCTGAGGATCGAAAGGGGCAAGCTCATCAAGTCCTAATGATTTTACAGCTATTTTTATTATTTCAGAATCAGAAATCCCTGCAGAACGTCTTTGTTTATTGAGGAAGTACTTTCCTGCATCAAGTAAAGCTTGAAGCGGAACCAATCCTACTAATTCTGATCCTGTAACTCTAACTCCCCGTTCATCAGCCGATTTTACTGTCTCCTCAAATGCTTTATGGATAGAAGTAATTGTAATATCAGTTAGGTTGTATGATATTTGTGCAACACCGTATTCAGGAATAAACCAACCGATACCTTTTACGGCTTTCAGTTTACCAGGTTCCCTAACAAAGTTTCCATTTTCGTCTTTAACCTTTTTACCGGTTATAGGGTTTCCTTCTCTTTTAAAGCGGCCTAATTCACGATTATCGAACGCAATGGCATTTGCCCGACGTGTAGATGTAGTGTTTAGGTTTACATTGTAGGCAACAAGGAAGTTACGGGCTCCAATATTTACAGCTCCAAATCTTCTTGCTTTATCAGTAAATTCTGCAGGTCCGAAATCAGGCTTATAACTCGAATCAATTTTCTTAGCTAAACCTTCATATTCGCCGGCGCGGTTCTTTGCAAGATTTTTTCGACCTTCTTCTTTTGCGGCAAACTCATAAAAATACCCGGGAAGCCCAAGTTCTTTTCCAACTCTTTCTCCAAGTTTATGTGCATATTCAACCGTTTCTTCCATGCTTATATTGGCAATAGGAACCAACGGACATACATCGGTAGCTCCCATACGCGGGTGTTCGCCGGAATGTTTGCTCATATCAATAAGTTCAGAAGCTTTCTTTATCAGGAGAAAAGCCGCCTCAATTACGGGCTCCGGTTCACCAACAAAAGTAATCACCGTACGGTTTGTCGCTTTACCGGGATCTACATCCAGGAGTTTTACTCCATCAACAGTTTCAACTACTTCAGTTACCTGTTTAATTACATTTTCATCGCGTCCTTCCGATATATTTGGAACGCACTCTATAATTTTCTTCATTCGATAATATATTTGAGGTTTGCCACTTCGACTATAGTTAAGGGCAAGGATTTGATTGAAGTTTGAAGTACAATTTCAACAATATTGAACTTCGAACACCAAACTTCAAACAATTTTATATAATTTTTCCGTTAATTAATACTTTGTCAACTAAATCACTACCAAAAGAGTAGGGGATTCGTGCATAAGAACTCAGTGGTTTTGTAATAATTAAATTAGCTTTTTTACCTTTAGTAATTGATCCCAATTCATTTTGTACTCCCATTGCGTATGCCGAATTCATTGTTGCAGCATTTATAGCCTCTTCAGGTGTCATTTTTAGCTTTATACACGCAAGTGATACCGTAAAAGCCATTTTTCCGGATGGTGATGACCCGGGATTGTAATCAGACGCCAATGCTACAGGAAGTCCGGCTTCAATCATCTTTCTGGCCGGAGGATATTCCAAACCTAAGAAAAAGGCTGTGGAAGGCATCAATGTGGGCATCGTTTCCGATTCCATAAGTACTTTTATCTCTTCATCACCCGTAAATTCTAAGTGATCTACCGAAAGGGCGTTGTTTTCCACTCCAATCTGTATTCCTCCCGAGTAATCCAGTTCGTTTGCATGGATTTTAGGAATAAGACCGTATTTGGCTCCGGCTTTAAGTATTTGATCTGTCTCATTTGGAGTGAAGAAACCTCTGTCGCAAAATACATCAACATATTCTGCTAAACCTTCCTTAGCTATTAAAGGAATCATATCTTCTATGATACAGTTTATATATCCGGCTCTGTTTTCTTTATATGCTGTAGGTATAGCATGTGCTCCGAGGAAAGTAGACTTAATGGTAACAGGATACTTATCTTTTAAAAGTTTAATAACCCTAAGCATCTTTACTTCATCCTGAACAGATAAACCATAACCGCTTTTTATTTCAACAGCACCGGTTCCCATTCCCATAATTTCTTCTATACGTACACTTGCCTGTTCAAAAAGTTCAAATTCAGATGTATCATGCAATTTTTTCGCCGAATTTAGAATTCCGCCACCGTTTTTGGCAATATCTTCATAGGAAAGACCATTAATCTTATCAACGAATTCTTTTTCTCTGCTTCCTGCAAAAACTACATGAGTATGCGAATCTACCCATGTTGGCATTACTATTTTGCCTTTAGCATTGATAACTTTAGTAGTATTAGCGTAATCAACCCCGTGAATATCGCTCATAGGTCCGTAATTAACTATAATTCCATCTTCAATTTCTACAAATGCATTTTCAATTATCGGCAATTCTTTCATTTCAAGACCTACAATAGCATCTATTTTTTCTTCTCTAACCTGAATTAATTGACTTATATTCTGAATTATTGTTTTCATACTTTTTTGTTTGCTATGTCTTTAAATTTTGTCTCAGTAAAAATATAAAATCTACAGTAAATACTCTTACATATTAGAACATTTTCAGTAAAAAAATAAAGACTTAATAGTTATTGTAACAACAGTTATCATAGTTACTTTATTATTATAAGTTATACGTGTTTTTTACTACCTTAGTAGTCAAGTGTTAATTATTGTTGGAATAAGTAAAAAAAGTTATGGAGAGTTTAAAAGGAACAAAAACCGAACAAAATCTTTTAAAAGCTTTTGCGGGAGAATCTCAGGCTACTATGAGGTACAGGTATTTTGCCAAACAGGCTAAAAAAGAAGGTTTAGAGCAAATTGCTGCATTATTCGAAGAAACAGCAGTTAACGAAACTGCACACGCCAAAAGATTTTTCAGATTTCTGGAAGGTAACATGGTAGAAATTACGGCTACTTATCCTGCCGGAAAGATTGGAACAACTTTAGAAAATCTTAAGGCCGCAGCAGATGGCGAAAATGAAGAATGGACTGAGTTGTATCCGGAGTTTGCTAAAATTGCAGAAGAGGAAGGTTTTAAAGCCGTGGCTACTGCTTTTAAGCTAATAGCTGAAGTTGAAAAAGCGCATGAAGAAAGGTATAGAACTCTATACAATAATCTGGAGGAAGGAAAAGTATTTGAAAAAGGAGATAATATTGTGTGGAAGTGTAGAGTATGCGGATATTTGCACGAAGGAAAAAAGGCGCCAAAAGTGTGTCCTGTTTGTGCTCATCCACAATCTCATTTCGAAATTCAGGAGAGTAATTATTAAAAGTAACTATTAAGAAGTGACTAGAGTATAAAGTACTTAAAGTGCCTAAAGTTGTTGTTTTATTAACAATTTTAGGCACTTTAAACTTTAGATCACTTTAAGTACTTAATTGGATTTCTATAAACAACTAATCGAACTATTAATGTAAAGTCGTATTTTTATGAATCTCAAAAAGATACAGTTATGAAATGGAAGGGGAGAAGTGGCAGTGACAATATCGAGGACAGAAGAGGAGGAGGTTCAAATTTCAATCCTTTAAGAGGAGGGAATAGAAAATTTAGTTTTATTACAATAATAATCATTGTAGTAGCCTTATACTTTGGCAAAGACCCGATGCAGTTTTTGCAAATGGGAAACGAATTTTTGTCTACAGAACAGGAAACTACTACTACCGGAGTTAAAAATACGGGCAGGAGTGATGACGAGATGGCTCATTTCGTTGAAGTTGTACTCAAAGACACTGAAGATGTTTGGACAAAAGTTTTTAGAGAACAGTTAAACTCAACCTATAAAAAGCCTATTTTAGTAATGTTTAGCGGACATACTACATCTGCCTGTGGGGCTGCAAGTGCATCTACAGGGCCTTTCTATTGTCCTGTAGACGAAAAGGTTTATATAGATCTAAGTTTTTACAATCAGTTGGTAAATAACCTTGGCGGAGGCGGTGATTTTGCCATGGCTTATGTTATTGCTCACGAGGTAGGTCATCATGTTCAAAAACTATTGGGAATAAGCGATAAAGTACATGAACTTAGAAGGAAAATTTCTGAAGAAGAATACAATGAATTATCGGTTAGACTTGAACTTCAGGCCGATTTTTTTGCCGGAGTCTGGGCAAAGGAAAATCAATCAATGAATCATGTATTGGAAGAAGGAGATATTGAGGAAGCAATGAATGCTGCCAATGCTATTGGTGATGACAGATTACAAAAACAAGCACAAGGATATGCAGTTCCTGAGACCTTTACTCACGGTACTTCCCAACAAAGAATGAAATGGTTTATGAAGGGCTTCGAAACCGGAGATATGTCTAATGGAGATACTTTTTCGGCCAAAGACTTATAGTGTTTTGCGTAAATATTTCATTATACATTGTAAAAATCAACTTAAAAATAATTGGGTCTCAGATAATTAAAATAAATAAACACACGAAGTGGGTATAATACCGTCGTAGAGGTAAGTTTTAATAAAAAACTCCAACCCGCCTGACCGGACGGGCAGGTGAGCTGATGACAAAAAAAAAGAGGCCACGAATGCACGAATTATATAAACTCACTAACGTTCGTTCTCGGTTGTATATTGAGCGTTAGTGAAAAAATAATTCACGCATTCGCGGCTTAAGTAAAAAAGTTGCAAAAAAATACAAATAAAATTACACATTAAAAATATGGTTTGTCCTCGTTGTATCACTGCAACCAGAATGGAATTAGAGAAACTAAATATTAATTCTAAATCAATAGATCTGGGTGACGTAGATATTTTATATTCAATTGTAGCATGGCTATATTTTGCTGTTAAAAATATATAAAACTATTATGGTAGCTGTATTTTTCACAAGTCGTTTATATATTTCATACCTTTAGTAATCAATGTTTAACGCAATGACCATGTAAGGTATGAAACAAGACATACACATCGGCTTAGATTTAGGTTCTATTTCTATTAATACAATAGTAATGGATAATGAAAAGAATATTATTGAAAGTCGTTATGATTTCTGCCACGGAATGCCATTTTCACTGTTAAGGAGGCTACTAACGGAAATAATTAATAAGTATTCTGAAAACTCAATCAATCATATTGCTATAACAGGCACAGGGGGTAAGTTAGCACAAGAACTAATAGGAGGACATTTTGTAAATGAAATTATAGCCCAATCTGCATCGGTTGCTAAACTTTATCCGAATGTAAAAACTGTAATCGAAATGGGGGGTGAGGACTCTAAGCTAATTATTATGCATGGGGATGAAAAAGAAAAGTCTAGCCGTCTTTCCGATTTTACCCTAAATAATATATGTGCTGCAGGTACAGGGTCTTTTCTCGATCAGCAAGCTAAACGAATTGGAGTGTCTATAGAAAAAGAATTTGGAAGGTTAGCTTTAAAATCGGAGAAACCGCCACGAATAGCTGGTCGATGTAGTGTGTTCGCAAAGAGTGACATGATTCATCTTCAGCAAATAGCCACACCTGTACATGATATTGTTGCCGGTTTGTGTTTTGCTGTTGCTAGAAATTTTATCAGCAGCATGGGAAAGGGTAAGAAATTTGATTTTCCAATTATTTTTCAAGGGGGTGTTGCTGCAAACGAAGGAGTTGTTAGAGCATTTAGAGAGTTATTAAAAGCAAAGGAAGATGAACTAATAATACCTAAGCATCTTGCTTCAATGGGTGCTATTGGTGCTCTATATTATATTTTAGACCAAAAAGAATTAGCGATTAAACCATATTTAGGAATAGAAAATATAGATAATTATTTATCCGGAAGACATTCCAAAAGTGATTATAATGAATCGCTTACCAAATCGGCAGCTAAATACAATAAAGATGTATATCCTATTCCTGAAGGTATTGATAAATTAGATGTTTATTTAGGAGTTGATATTGGGTCGCTGAGTACAAACGTAGTGCTTATTGATAAATATAACCACGTAATAGCAAGGAGATATTTACCAACTGCTAGTAAGCCTTTGGAGGCAATACGACGTGGAATGTCTGAGATTTATGAAGAAATAGGGGATAGAGTAAATGTCTTAGGTGCCGGATCAACAGGTTCTGGACGATATCTAACGGGTGATTTTATTGGCGCTGATATTATTCGTAATGAGATTACAGCACAAGCCACTGCGGCTATAGCATATGATTCATCCGTTGATACAATATTTGAAATTGGAGGACAAGACTCAAAATATATCTGTATCGATAATGGAGTTATTGTTGATTTTGAAATGAATAAGGTTTGCGCTGCTGGTACAGGGTCATTTCTAGAAGAGCAATCAGAGAAACTTGATATTAATATAATTGAAGAGTTTGGAAAATTGGCCATTGAAGCTGAGAACCCTGCTAAGTTAGGAAATAGGTGTACTGTATTTATGGAATCAGACCTCAATTCTCAACAGCAGAAAGGAGTTTCAAAAGATAACCTTATTGGAGGTTTGGCATATTCAATCGTTGAGAATTATATTCAGAAAGTAGTTCGAAAAAAGAGAATTGGTAATAAGATTTTCTTTCAGGGGGGAGTTACCAACAACCAAGCTGTCGTAGCTGCTTTTGAAAAAATAACTGGTAAAGAAATAATTATTCCACCTCATTTTGATGTTACCGGAGCTATTGGTGTAGCAATTCTTGCAAGAGAATCAATGGTAAATGGCAAGAAAACCAGTTTTAAAGGTTTTGACATAAGTAAAATACCATATACAGTTGACACTTTCACATGTAAATCGTGCTCAAACCTATGCGAAATTAGAAGAGTGAGGATAGAAGGAGAGAAAAAACCATTATATTTTGGTGGTCGCTGTGAATTGTGGGAAGTTGAAGATAGAAAAGGTAAAGGAAAAGGGATTCCAAATTTGTTTGAAGAAAGGAATGCTATTTTATTAGATGGGTTCATTGAAGAAGAAAAAGACGATAGGATTACAATTGGTATACCTCGAGCTCTAATGCTATTTTATCAACAATTCCCTTTTTGGAGAACTTTTTTTACTGATTTAGGTTTCAGGGTTGTAATCTCGCCAGAATCAGATACCCGACTGATAAAGAAATCATTAGAGATGATTGTTGCAGAAACCTGTTTCCCTGTTGAACTTATGCATGGACATATTATAGATCTTCTTGAGAAAGATGTAGATTTTGTTTTTACTCCATTTATAATCAATGCTAAAACAGAAAAAGACAATCCCACAAATAATACAAATTGTCCTTGGGTACAATCATTCCCATTTATGGTTAAAGCTGCTATAGGTGATAATTCTCTGATTGATAAAATGCTTATTCCAACATTGAATTTCAGGTATTTTGGCAGAGTGCTAAATAAAGAGCTATCTGATTTTATGTACGATAAATTTGGGATTTCTAAAAAAGCTGTAGTTAATGCAATAAAAAAAGCAGATAAAGCACAAGAAATTTTTGAAAATAAGATAGTTTTAAGAGGTCAGGAGGTTATGAGTAACTTACCTGCCGACAAAGAAGCTCTTGTAATAATTGGTAGAGTATACAATACTGGCGATCCTGCCCTTAACCTTAGCATGGTTGAAAAATTAATTAATCAGGATGTTTTACCAATACCCCTAGACTACCTGCCACTAGGAAGCGAACACATTTTAAATGATTATCCACAGATGTATTGGCCAAATGGACAAAAAATATTGGCAGGAGCACGGATTATAGCTCGCGATCCTAAGCTTCATGCTGTATATATGGGTAATTTTAGATGTGGACCTGATTCCTTTCTAGCTCATTTTGTACATGAGGAAATGGCAGGTAAGCCATATCTTGAATTAGAAATTGACGAACATAGTGCCGATGCAGGTATGGTAACTCGTTATGAAGCTTTTTTAGATAGTTTAAAAGGAGCAAAATTAGCTCATAAAAAGAAAAGTGAAATTTTTAGACCAGGAATACAAAGATCTGATCCGATGAAAGATCGCACCTTATATTTTCCATATATGAGTGATAGTGCTTATGCTATAGCTGCAGCTAGTCGAAGTGTAGGAATGAATGCTGAAGTTCTACCAATGCAGACAAAAGTAGATTTAGAACTTGGTAGAAAAAATACTTCTGCAAGAGAGTGTTTCCCAATGGTTTGCACAACAGGCAGCTTCTTAAAGAAACTTTATGCCCCAGATACAGATCCAAAAAAAGTTAGTTTTTTTATGCCAGATCACAATGGTCCATGTCGTTTTGGCCAATACAATAAACTCCAACGTATTATTTTTGATAAACTAGGTTTTAAAGATGCTGAAATTATATCACCCGGCAATGATACGGCTTATGCTGATATTTCGGGGGGTCAGAGCACTAAATTTAGATTTATTGCTTGGAAAGGTTTTGTAGCCGTTGATTTGCTCCGTAAAATGAAGCAGGAGAGAAAGCCATATGAGTTATTTCAAGGAGAAACTGAAAAAGTATATAAAGAGTCATTAAATAGTGTAGTGAAGTCATTAGAAACAGGAGCTAAGCACCTAGAAGACATTTTACATCAAGCTGCATTAAACTTTGATAATATTGCTATATCTAATGGAGAAAGAAAACCTGTTATAGTAGTATTAGGTGAAATTTTCATGCGCGATAACCCTTATTGTAGTGGGCAAATTGTAAATAGACTTGAGAGCTTCGGTGCCGAAACATTTATTGCGCCATTTGCAGAGTGGATCAGCTATTCAACTTATCGATATACACGTGATAGCCTTTGGAAAAGTGATTATTTAGGTGTTCTTAAATCAAAAATACAAGAATTTTCACAGAATATATCCGCAGGAAGATTACATAAAGCAGCAAATGGGTATTTCGATAAAGAAAAAGATATAAGTGTAAAAGAAATGCTGAATAACTGTGGTAATTACATCCACAAACACTATGATGGCGATCCGGCTCTAAATCTTGGAAGTTCAGTAAGACTAGCTCAAGAAAAGGTTTCTGGTATTGTGAATATTCTTCCATTCACCTGTATGCCAGGTACTGTTGTTGCAGCAGTTTCACATAAATTTAAAAAGGATAATAATGATATACCACACGTGAATATTGCTTATGACGGACAAGAAGACACCTCAATTGAACTGCGACTTCAAGCCTTTATACATCAGGCTAAAGAATATTCAGTTCGTCATGGGTATAATAAACCTCAAAATTGGCATTTAATTAAGTAAATTTCAATAATGTATAGTAATTATCTCATTAATTTTTGAAATATCTTCGTTGCGTAGCATATTTGGCGTAACCTAATGAAAAATTTAAAACAAACAGGCGAGCAGTTTAATTCATTGATTTTCAGTCATTAACATGAAAATCATTACTTTTGCAAACAATAACCATAAAATTTATTAATAATGAAAAGATCAATTAAGCTAATAATGACAATAGCTGTTGTGGGTTTATTTAGTGTAAATGCCACAGCACAGAACAAATGTGGTGGTGCGGAGATGAAAAATAGTGAAATGCCTGAAATGGCAAAGTTTTCTGACATTGATGTAAATAATGATGGTAAAATTTCGGAGGAAGAATGTTCTGATTTTCGTGCTAAACGTAAAGAAAAGATGGAAGGAACTGAGATGAAGGAGGTTATGAGTGATTATAAACCACCTAAGTTTTCGGAGATGGATATTAACGGAGATGGATTTCTAAGCCCTGAAGAATTTAAAGCTCATCAGGATGAACACATGAAAGAAATTAAAGCGAAAATGAAAGCCAATAACGGAGAAATGAAATGCGGTAGCGGTAAATGTGGCGGAAAATAGAATTATAGCATAACAGAGTTACGGAAGTCAGTAAAGCGATTGACTTCATCGAATGCAGATTATTACATACTTCATTACAAAGAACCGGATATAGTTATTCCCGGTTCTTTTTTTGTGAATTATTGAATAGATTGACCACAAATTATCAATATAATTTTATGATATTGTTTAAAATACTAAATTGCACACCTATTATTAACCTAATCATAAATAATAATGGGATATTATTTCAATAAAGTAATAAACAATATAAGCTTCGACGAGGCCATAGATAAAGCTAGAAAAGAGTTAATTAAAGAGGATTTTGATATTGTTTCGGAAATTGATTTTAAAAAGACATTCAAAGAAAAAATTAATAAAGATTATCCGGAATATATAGTGTTGGGAGCCTGTAATACTGAATTAGCGAATGAGGCAGTCCATGCAGAAAAACTTCTTGGACTAATGCTGCCTTGTAATATACTGGTAAAAAGGATAGATGAAAACAGTATAGAGATTGCAATAGTTGACCCTAAAGCGTCTTTAGCACTGTTTGAAAATAAAGAAGTAGAGAAAATTGCTGAGACTCTACAGGAAAAACTTGTCAAAGTTATAAATCACCTCTAATAAAAATAAGCCAATAACAGTTTTTATTGCTATTGGCTCTATTTTTTCTACACCAGACATTAGAGACTCTTAGGACAGAGCTTTCGTCGATTATTTAATTTCCATGTATAGAGCTCTCATTTAAAATTTTCCTGTTCAATTGCCTGAATATATTTTATAATCAGAATGAATTAATTTTTAAATTTGGATTAATTATAAAGATTAATAGCAGAAGATGATAAAAAAAATAAATCTGGTAAGCGATACTGTTACAAAGCCTACACCTGAAATGCTTGAATATATGATGCAGGCAGAAGTAGGTGACGATGTATTCAGGGAGGATCCGACTATCAATAAACTGGAAAGTAAGGTTGCAAGGATGTTTGGAAAAGAGGCTGCTCTTTTTACTCCATCGGGAACAATGGCTAATCAGATAGCGATTAAAATTCATACGCAGCCGGGTAATCAGGTAATCTGTGATAAAACGGCTCATATATACAATTATGAAAATGGAGGTATAGCAGTTAATTCGGGGTGTTCAGTAAAGTTAGCCGATGGAGACAGGGGTAGATTTACTGCAAACGATATTAACAACTTACTTCAGGTTAACGGGCCTTACTACATGCAGGAATCGGCTTTAGTAAGTGTTGAAAACACTACAAACCTTGGAGGAGGAGCTACATGGGACTATAAAGAAATTGAAAATATATCGAACGTATGTAAGGAAAATAATCTTCCTTTTCATTTGGATGGAGCCAGGCTATTTAATGCTTTGATAGCCAATAAAGAAACACCAAAACAATATGGCGATGTTTTTGATACAATTTCTATTTGTATTTCCAAAGGATTAGGAGCTCCTGTGGGCTCTGTTTTAATGGGAAGCAATAAGGATATACTAAAAGCATTGAGAATCAGGAAACTGATGGGAGGGGGGATGCGTCAGGCCGGATACCTGGCAGCAGCATGTATTTACGCTCTCGACAATAATGTAGACAGATTAAAAGATGACCATAAACGAGCTAAAACACTTGGAAACACACTGAAAAATCTAAATTATATAAAAAGTGTGCTGGATGTAGAAACCAATATTGTAATTTTTGAACTTAAGGATGGTGTTTCTCAGAAAAAATTCATGTCAGAATTAAATAAAAACAATATTTACATTGTGAGTATGGGAGGTTCTAAACTACGTATGACTACTCATTTGGATTTTAATGATGATGATTTGGATATTGTTGTGAAGGTTTTAAAAAACATTACTCTTTAGAATTATTAGTTTTGAGGTTTGTTGTTACAACAATTCAACAACAAACCTCAAAATTATTCCAATATTTACTTACAAACCGCTTCTAAAGCTTCTTCAATATCTCCAGGAGTACTCATAATTTTCATGAATTGTCCCATTGATAGTTCAGGCCAGTAAAGTGCTAATCGGTATTTTCCATGCAACATAGTAGCTTCTTTTCCCTGAAGTATAATCTCGTATGGTAAAGCTGCAATCTGATCTTCTCCAATTTTTGGCAAGAAGTTGCTTTCGCCTAAATTTCCTTTTAACGCAACTCCGTAAACCGCGATATCTTTGCCGCTAAACTTCAGCTTGTACACTAGTTTAGTATTTCCTTTTCCGGTTTTTAAGTTAGCTTCAATTTTAGCGACACCTTCAGCAAACGACGAGTATTCTTTCAATTCTACCGGATCTGTAAAGTAAGGCATCATCATCTTATACTGGTATTCAGCAAGCTCATCCTCACTGAGTTCTCCTCCAAATTTCACGGAATTACCTCCGATAATAGTAAGAGCTTTATTGCTTAATTTTTTCATTTCTGCTTTTTGGGAAGCATTTGCCGATTTCCCCCAATACGCATTAAACATGTAATATGGATTTGCAATTGAAACCGTGGTTTTTCCTTTATTTTCAATTAGTGAAACTCTAAGAACAGCACCTAAAGCACCTCTGTCTTCGAAGTTTAACGAAAACTTTTTTAATTCATTACTTGTAAAAGTAAGAACTTTTTGGTTAGACTTATCTGAAGGGCTGTATTCTCCCAATACAAAAAATCCCGAAGATTTGATATTAGCTTTTATCTCTTCGGTAGTAGAATTTAAATCACTGAATTTTTCATTTGATTTAAAATATGCCGGTATTTTTTCTGCAGAAAGCGAAATACCAATTAATAGTAAAAATGCACTTAATATATTTTTCATGATTAAGATTTTATAAAATATTTATTTTTTTCAAAATTACATTTGGATAACACAACATAACATGATGATAGTTAGCTATATACAAATATAAATTTGTACATATATAGAAACGTCCTGAATATTAGGAGTATGTATTTAATAAAAGCGAATTTAAACTTCAATTATATATAAATTTAAGTGTAGACATTGAAAGTTATATCAAATAAAATTATTGTTATATGTCAGATTCTAAGAAGATTAAAAATTACATGATTTCGGATAGAATATTGCTAGTTGAAAGTGGTTTTGTGATGAGTACATCATAAAATCATACTATTTTAAAGTAAAAATCGCTGAAATCTATTGTATTATGAATAATAAATTTATTTTTGTACTTATTTTGTATGAAAGACAGAATAATTATTAATAACTAATAT
The DNA here is from genome assembly GCA_039714315.1 of Bacteroidota bacterium. Taxonomy (NCBI): domain Bacteria; kingdom Pseudomonadati; phylum Bacteroidota; species Bacteroidota bacterium. The sequence goes on from JBDLJM010000027.1 coordinate 16,638, forward strand.
ATAATAAGAAGAATAATTAATGGCAAAATCACAACAATCCTTTGGGAAAAAAGAACGAGAAAAGAAACGTTTGAAGAAAAAGCAAGATAAAGCGTTAAGAAAGGAAGAACGCAAAGCAAATTCCAAAGAAGGAGGTAATTGGGAAGATATGATTGCCTATGTTGATGAATTTGGTAATATAACAGATACGCCACCGGATCCTGATAAAAAGAAGAAAAAGATAGACGCTTCGAGTATTGTACTTGGAATTCCAAAAAAGGAAGAAGTATTTGTTGATCCAATAAAAAAAGGTAAGATTGATTTTTTCAATGACTCTAAAGGTTTCGGGTTCATTAAAGAGCAGGATACTCAGGAAAAATATTTTGTACACATCAACGGTTTAATTGATAAAGTTGTTGAAGGAGATAAAGTTACTTTTGAACTTGAACAAGGTATGAAAGGTATGAACGCTGTAAGAGTTAAAAAAGCTTAGTCTTTATAACTAAATAAATTATCTATACATAATACGTATCCATAAAATGGGTACGTATTTTTTTACCTATACTTAAAGATTATAATTTATATTATGTTAAATAGAGTTGTTTAAATAAAAGGATAATCATGTTAAACAACTACCCTTTATATAATTTACATCTATTTATATAATCTAAACAGAGTTTCTACTGGCATTAATATTACCATACAATGACCTAATGACGATCATTTCATAAATTTTAATTAAATCTTCATTAGATACTGAGTCTACGTAAAGTTCTTCTAATCTGAGCAACGCATACTGCTGTATAGTTAATAATGGTAAAACAATTTGTTCTCTAAGCTTTATTGATTCTCTTCTGCTCGGCAAATACTCCATCAAATTACTGGAGTTAGAAATTTTCTTGATCATTTCGACTGTCGTATTGTACTCAGAATAAATTATATTCCAAAAATCACCGAATTCTTTATTCTCCTGCAGATATTTAGTCAAAGGGAAAAATGATTTTGTTAATGACACCATACTGTTATCTATCAAAGCCTTAAAAAATTTCGAATTCTGATAAAGATCAACGGCTTTATCAAGTTCTCCTTTATCTTCAAGATTTTTCAATGCTGTACCAACTCCATAATATCCGGGAACATTTTGTTTTAATTGACTCCATGAACCAACAAACGGGATTGCTCTGAGATCATCAAATTTCAACTTTGACGATTTAGACCTTTTCGAAGGTCTGCTTCCGATATTTGTTTTTCCATAATACTTAAGTGTGGAGATCTTTTCGAGATACGGAATAAATTTATCATGGGCTTTTAGCTTCAAGTATTTATTTAAGCCATCTTTGGCAAGTCTGTCTATGACTTGTTTCATGTCGGCATTGAGTGAATTAGTATCGTTTTCAAATATTTCATTCGACAACCCGGCGCTCAATAATTGCTCTATATTATATTGCGCTGAATTTACCGTACCAAAATTAGCAGAAATAGTTTGTCCCTGAATTGTAATTTGAATTTCATTGTTCTCTATAGTCTTTCCCAGAGATGAATAAAACTTATGAGTTTCTCCTCCTCCTCTGGCGGGTGGACCTCCCCTCCCATCAAAAAATACTACATCAATATCGTATTTTCTTGCAATTTCGGTTAAAGCTTCCTTAGCCTTATAAATAGACCAATTAGCCATCAGGTATCCGCCATCTTTTGTTCCATCGGAAAAACCAAGCATTATAGTCTGTTTTCTTCCCCGACGGCTCAAATGATCCATGTAATCGGGGTTTGAGAATATTTCATCCATAATATCCGGTGCATTGCCCAGATCGTCTATAGTCTCGAACAGTGGAATAATATCAACTGATAAATCTTTCTTTTTCCAGCCACATAAGTTAAACATGGCATAAACTTCCAAAATATTTACTGTCGACTGATTGTTGCTTATTATGTATCTATGTGCTCCTTTTTCACCATTTTTGTCCTGAATCTGTCTTATTGCGTAAATAGATTCAAGAGTATCCTTAGTTATTTTATCTTCAAAAAGTAAAGGGTTCAGCCTGTCTTCTACATTCATCAAAATTTCTATCTTATCAGAATCATCCAGACTACTGTAGTTGGCGGGAAGAATTGATTTCCCCGATTTTTTGTAATAAGTTACTATATTATCTATCACTCCGGTATGTATTCTGGAATCCTGTCTAATATCCAGGCCGGCAAAATGATATCCGAAAATTTTCACTTTATTAATTAAAGCCTGAACATCATCTACAAATAAACCGTTGTGCTTATTTATCAGAATATCTTTGATTTGCTCCAAACGGTTAATAAATTCAGGATATGAAATTGTTGGATGGTTAGGCTGATGATAAGAATTTTCAAATATTTTTTCCTGTAAATCCGCAATTTCAATATCAACTACATCAAAGGTCAGTCTTCTTTTTAAATCTCGAATATCTCTATAATAACAGCGGAATATTGTTGAACGCAGTTTGTCTGCAACCTTTAGAGTAGTTTCTGCATCCACATACGGATTCCCGTCACGGTCACCTCCCGGCCAAAACCCTAAATCTACAAATGAATTCTCCGGAACTCCTTTACCGTCGAAAACATATAGATCGATCCTGTTTGCCACATTGCTTATTGAATGATAAAATACATTTTCGAGGTACCAAATTAACCTTACGGCCTCATCATAAGGCGTAGGTTTTACTTTTTTTATAAACTTAGTTTTTCCTAACTGCTGAAGGAGTTTTTCTATTAATCTTAAATCATTTTCAGCAATAGCATTACTCAAATCAGTAATAATTCCTAAAACGGAACCCGGATAAAATTGTGTTGGATGAGCTGTAAGAACAAGTCTTACTTTAAAATCTTCGAGTTTTTTTCTAAGTTTATCTTTTGATTTTAAATAATCAGCTTCAGAAGCCAGATTCTTAATTGTACCGATACCATTCATATCATGATTCTCAGTATAAGAAGCGTCTTCAACTGAATCGAAAAGTACTATCTGTCGCTCTATATACTGAATAACCTTAAAAAGAGCTGAAATCTGATCCTTTTCACTTTTGAAATGACCATTATTATTGTCAAAGAAGGTTTTTACTATTTCAAATGGACTTTTTTCTTTCTTATAACCGCTTTCACAATGACGTCCCAACAGAGGCAATAGCTCCCCTACTCTTTGTACATCATCGAAAGGAAGTTTCAGAAACAAACTGTTATATATATGGTATTTGTTTGCAACCGAATTATTGAAGGTATCCAATATCTTTTTTCTAGAATTTTGCATTAGGTTATATTATATGTGTGTATGTGTAAAAGTACAAAAGCCCCTTTAATAAAAAAAAACGGAACCTATTTATTCCATAAAAACATCCCGATTCAATAAAACTATTATCATCGGACCAGTTTGGACGCCACAAAACAATTGATAGCTTAGGATCTTGATTTTTAGCAAAAAAAAAAAGAGGCTGTCAAAAAATTAACAGCCTCTCTCAATCTATATCGGAAAAATCAATTAATTATAAGCTCCATACTTTTTTGCTGCAGCTAAGAATGCTTCAACATTTTCCATCGAAGTATCACTTTGAAGAATATGTGCCGGAGCAATCATATAACCACCATTCTTTCCTAGAATTTCGATTTTTGATTTTATATCGGCCTCAATTTCTTCAGGTGTTCCATTAGGCAATAAATATTGCTGATCGATAGCTCCAAAGAAAGAAATTTTATCTCCAAACTGATCTTTCAACTCTTGTGGATCGTGTCCCGGCACACCTGGCTGAACAGGGTTAAATACCTCTACTCCAACATCAATAAAATCACCAATTAACGGAGCAACAGCACCATCACTATGTTGGATAATTATAATATCCTGATTAATCTCTTTAATCGCTGCGATTAATTCTTTCATTGCAGGTTTGTAATGCTGGCGGAAAGTATCCTCGCTCATCAACAAACTATCCTGAGCGCCATAATCATCACCAAACCAGATAGCATCAACACCACGTTTAGCTAACTCGCGCGAAACTGCAATAGCAAACTCTTTTGATTTACGAACAAGTACAGGAATATACTCTGCCTCCATCATCATATCAATCATAAGCTTTTCCATACCTACCAACTGACGAACCATTGCAAACAGAGTTACCTCTACATCTCCAATAACGAAATACTCTTTTCCAAACTCTGCAATATCCTGCTCCGCCTGAATATATCTAGACGGATCAGTAGCATCCGGAAACTGGTATGCTTCTGCCTCTTCTGCTGTTTCAATATTTTTTAGAGGTGCATCAATCACATCCATATAAGTAGGCCCCTGACGCATTTTCATTCCAAACTCGTTTACAAACGCACCTTCTTCGTCTTTTACGATTTTAAAATCTTTAGAAGCCTCTCCTCCAACTACAACTACATCACTACCCATTTTTGTGCGGACAGCATTAGCTCCAATACGGAAAGTTAAATCTTCATAATAAGATCTGCTCAATCTGTAATCAAGATCATATTTTTTTGCGAATAACTCGATCAAAGGTTCTGATAAATCGAACTGAACCGGAACTCTATCAGGAAGTCCGTCTCTTTTTATAGCCTTAAGTACTCTCTCTTTTGATGTCATAATTTTATTTTATTTTGTTTTAATTTAATAAAACAGTTAGTCTTTTTTACATTTTCTTATAGTGCCAAATTAGCAATATACCAATAAAAAACAACACATTACATCACAGTTGTTTTCATTTAGTCACACCTCGTTAATTTCCTATATTACAGCATCTTAACCTAGCGAAGATTACATTGTAATGGTCTTCGTAAATAAATCATATTTTTTACTTCAACGCAGTGTTAAATTGTCCTGTTGGAAGTCCTGAGGAGTTGAACAAATTACAAACCGAAGTGTGTTTCCAATTATATCTCACGTATACAGGTTCTTCAATTTTATCATTTTTAAGGATTACAGTATTTCCTTTAATAATACCTTCGGCAGGTAAAAATTCTTTATTTTTTTCAGCAATTTCGAAACCATTTACTTTATTGCCTTTGAGATGCAAACCACCTTTAGCATTTTTAAAGTAAACTACTATTTCTCCATTTTTTGATTTTGCCTTATTAAAAACAGGTCCTGAATAAAGCAAGTCTGTTTTTTTATAACTTTTTGCCAAAGCCATTTGTGCAAGTCTTTCGCCAACAGGTTTCTTTTTTGGTGGATGAATTTCTGTTGTGTCGGTTACATCGGTAATTACAACCATTCCTGTATTTTTCACTTTATCCAAAGTTTCGGTCTGTACCTGACGTAATGCAACAGGATCTTCACCATTGCCCCACTTTGAATAATCGTAAGGAGCTATTTGTACATAATAAAAAGGAAAATCACCTTGCTTCCACTCTTTTCTCCAACTGTTAATTAATATTGGAAACAGTTTGCTATACTGCTCTGGATTATCGGTGTTACTCTCTCCCTGATACCATATCACTCCTTTAATTGAATAAGGAATTAAGGGGTGTATCATAGCATTATACAAAGTATTTACCATAAACTGTGGGAATTTCTTCGGCATTTCCGGTCTGGGATACGATGTTGGAATTCTTCCACAACTTCCTCCACTGGCTTCATACTTTTCTATAGCCTTTTTGTTTTTCTTGCGATATATAGAAAAATTCACGCCAGTATCGTACTCTTTGTATTGATTCCAGAATTTCATTGCAGAATCCCATTCTTTAAAATCTTTCTGAAACTCATTATAAGCAATAGTTAAACTATCAACTTTCGTTTCGAAACCTTCCATTTTACGAAGTTGCTCGGCACTAAGCCACGATTTAGCATTAGTTCCTCCCCAACTAGAATGAATAATTCCAACAGGAATATCTAATTCGGCTTGAAGTTTTTTTGCAAAGAAATAAGCTACAGAACTAAAATTTTCAACACTTGCAGGATTAGCATCTAACCACTCACCTTCCACATTTGTTTGAGGAACAGCTGATGTTGTCTGCTTTACCTGAAAAAGACGGATATTATTATTATTTGCATTTGCTATTTCTTCTTCCCCTCCTTCTACATACTGACTACCCCATCCTTTCAAAGGCATTTGCATATTCGACTGGCCCGATGCCAACCAAACTTCTCCAAATAATACTCCATTGATATTGATTGTGTCAGCAGCTGTACTTATAAGCATCGAATTTTTTTTATATCCTGCTTTTAGAGTTTTAATTTTTATAATCCAATTTCCTTTATCATCAGTCTTAACCGTAATTGGAGATTTCATCCAACTCGCATCAACAGTAACCATTGTATTGGACTCTGCTTTTCCCCACACAGGTACTTTCGAATTTTGCTGCAATACCATATAATCCGAAAATACAGAAGGCAAACTTAATGTCTGTCCTACTTGCGCATTAGCATATGTGGCAACAAATAAAAATATGAAAAAAATATTTTTCATTTATTAATTCTTTTTACTCATTGAACTAAACCATAATCCCAAGACTGTTAAACCGCCATTTATCAATAATAGTTCAAAACCAAACTTAAAACCAAACAATTGCTCGGAATACAAATACAACAATAAAGATATAATTGGAGATGCAACAGCTACATATGGCACCCATTTGTCATTGACATCCTTTTTTGTAAACATCCCAAATACAAACAATCCAAGTAAAGGCCCGTATGTATAACCGGCTACACGTATAAATGAGTTAACAATACTCTCATTATTTAAGGCTTTAAATACAAGTATTACAAAAAATACCATCAATGAAAAACCAAGGTGCACCAATGTTCTTCTTTTAGTAGATGCTTCTTTTTTTCCATCACCTACCTCTAAAACATCGACACAAAACGATGTTGTAAGTCCGGCTAAAGCAGAATCGGCACTCGAATAAGCTGCTGCTGCAATACCTATTAAGAACATAATACCCGTAAACACGCCTAAATGATCAAGAGCCAACAAAGGATAAAACTTATCCGTTTCGGCAGGTACAGCAATTCCAAATTTATCGGCATACAAGTACAACATCAATCCTAATATCAGGAATATCATATTCACAAATACCAAAGAACCACCAAAGAAGTACATGTTTTTTTGTGCATCTTTTATGTTTGGAACGGTTAAACTCTTTTGCATAATACTTTGATCCAAACCATTAGTAATAATAACAAGGAACATACCTGTAAGGAACATTTTAAAGAAGTTTCTATCATCGCTCCAATTCCATATAAAAGTTTCACTTCTGCTATCGTTAACCATATTAGTAACAAGATCGCCCACATTGGTATCTAAACCATTATATATAATAACTATGGTTGATATAGCAGCAATAATCAAAAAGGCTGTTTGTAAAGTATCGGTAACAACAATTGTTTTAATACCTGCTTTATAAGTATATAACCAGATAAGCATTAAGGTAATAAACACAGATAATTCGAATGGCAAACCATATTCATCAAAGAAAGCCATTTGCAACACGGTTGTCATTAAATACAACTTAAATGCCGCCATAAATGTTTGCGAAATCAAGAAGAAAGCTGCACCGGTTTTGTGTGATCTATAACCAAATCGATCGCGTAAATAGGCATAAATAGAAACAAGTTTTAACCTATAATACATAGGTAACAACACCAGTGCTATAACAACAATACCAGCAGTATATCCCATTACTATTTGCAAATATGAAAAGTTGGTATTACCAACATCACCCGGAACAGAAATAAATGTTATACCCGAAAGTGCAACACCAATCATTCCAAAGGCGACCAAAAACCAGTGTGATCCGTGGTCGGCTGTGAAGAAAGTGTCTTTTCCTGCATTACGAGAGGTTAAATACGATATAAACCATAGCAAAGCGAAATATGCTACTACTACGATTACAGCTATATTTGGTGTCATATTAATATAATTGATATTAGTTGGTAATTGTTGATGTTGGTTGGTATTAGAGGGAATTTATGGATATTTGTTGTTATTTTATAAAAAACCGGTTACTTGTTTGAAATGAACAAATAACCGGTTTATAATTTTTACAAATATTTTTCCGATACAATAACTGCTTCAATTCCTAAGAAATCAGCTATTTTCTTAATTGTATGAGCTTTTTTACCAACACCTAATGCATAGTGGTGCGTTGGTCCTTCAGCGAACCAATCTTTAAGGAATGTTTTAATATCCGGTTTAAAGAATCCTCTTGTGTTAGTGTTTCCTGTTGCAGGAACCGGTCCAACTACTGATTCACCTTCTGTGATAACGAATTTAAACGTTCCATCAGCTTTTGAAGTAATACCTAACATGGTGATAGGTCCTTCTTTGATTTTAAACTCAACAGAAGCTCCACTACCTGGTTTACCGTGATATTTGATAAGACTACGAATAACAGGCTTACCATCAGCTATATTTACGTGGTGAGGACCATCGTGTCCAACAAGAACAAATCCTTCTTTAAAGTCGATTGGGTGGAATTCAGCGAAAGATCCTCCTATTTCAAGACGATCCATAATCATCATTGCAATATTGGTTTTAAGATCGGCTTCACCACACATAGGGAATCCTCCTGCTGTAAGCAATGAGTTACCAACGATAAGGTTTGTCACCAATTTACGCATATCTGTTCCTTCTCTTCCTTCGTAGTAATATGCTAAACCATCAAGTTTTTTCTCCTCGATGAATTTTTCTAATGCTACAGCCGATTTAGCTGCTTCATATAAATCTACATCAGTAAGTTTACGGGTAACAGGGTCAACTTTTGGCTCAGGAGTATCGAAGAATTCAAGAATACGATTTTTGTAAGCATCAACTTCATCTTCTGTAACTTTCAAATAGTGAGCCATGATATCGTCCGGTTCTGTTTGAACCACGTGACAACCAAATGCTGCAGTCATTGCAGTGTGATCAACGTGCATATCATACATTGATTCAAGCGGGTGACCGAAATATCCGATACGAGCTTTTTTAAGATCGTGTAGAACCTTTGCAATTTGACAGAACTCAGCGATTTCAGCATCAGCTTCATCATCTCCTTCAAGAGTTCCGATAACTACGTCAGGAATTGGCTTTCCAAGACGTTGAGCTACAGAATTAAATTCAGGAATAGAACATATATCATCATTTACCAACTGAATAAATGTAGTTGCATTCTCGTAATCAAGTGCTTTTAATGGCTGAAGAGCAATAGTAACCATTGGTATATTTAGCTCTCTAAAAATAATAGCAATTGTACTTGAAGTAGCATAAGTTACCATATCGATAAATAACATATCGATACCTGATGCTTTAATATCATTTACAATACGGTATGCACTTTCTGCATCATCACCAATTCCAAAATCAACTACTTCTACTCCATTTCCTCTTACTTTATCGGCAAGGATGTCCATCTTCTTGTGCATTTCTTCAAGAAGACCTGGAAATTGTGGCCAATAGTTATAGTGCCCTACACCATAAATCCCAATCTTAGCAGTTAACGGTTTAATACGATCAACTGTTATTTGTTCAGATACTTTTGCTTCCAAATTACCTTCGTTTATCATTTTGATAGTTTAATATTTACTATAGTAATTACTGATTTTGATTTTAGCTTTTCTATAATCAGTATTTACTATTCTTTATTTCAAATTTAATATTGCTAATTACCACATTTTACTTCCGTGTATCAATACACATTATGACACTTATAAATCACAATTTGATACATAGACTTTAGACTTTA
>JBDLJM010000028.1 GCA_039714315.1 Bacteroidota bacterium
GTGTCGCTGGTTCGAGTCCAGCTGGAGGAGCAAAATACAGCCTGATTACGAAAGTTTTCAGGCTTTTTTGTTTTAATATTATGTTTACAGTTTATATATTATTTTCTAAAAAGTTGGGTCGTTATTACGTAGGCCAAACAAAAGATTTCTCAGAAAGGTTTTTCAGACATAATAATAGTGAAATGAAATATACTAAGAAAGGAGTTCCTTGGTTTTTGGTTTCTAAAATAGAAGTTGATTCACGTAGCGCAGCAGTGATTTTAGAGTCAAAGATTAAGAAACGAGGTGCAAAAAGGTATCTTCATGATAATGATATTAGCCCAGTTGGTTAGTGCATCACGCTTAAGCGTGAGTGTCGCTGGTTCGAGTCCAGCTGGAGGAGCAAAATACAGCCTGATTACGAAAGTTTTCAGGCTTTTTTTTGTGCTTTTTTTAATACAAATCCCAATTCCCCCTCAAATAATACTGATACAATACAGGGTTATTGATAGTGTTTATTTCAAGATCTTTTGATTTAAACATATCTTTTCCAAAAGAAGTAATTTGGAGCATAGCCTCATTGTTTATCCAGCGTGTTTCTATATCATCAAATTGAATCGTTCTCAATTTTTTCTTTAGCTTTTCTGACGGTATTTTTTTTGATCCCATAATCCATCCCCATTCTCCAAGTGTCATAACCTGATTATGTAACGGTAATGTGTTAAATCCACCTTCTTTCATAGTTGTTTCAATGCAGTTGAATGCCTCTGTAGAATAGTAAGGACTTCCTGCCTGGGTAATTATCATGCCATTTTGCCGAAGGTGTATCTTTGCAATTTGATAAAATTCTTTTGTGTAAAGTTTATTTATTTCAACCGATTTTGGGTCCGGAAGATCAACAATAATAACATCGTAAAATTCACTCGTGTTTTCAAGATAGTTAAACCCGTCTTCGTTTAATATCTTAAGTTTGTCGGAATGCATTGAGTCTTTATTAAACCGACGTATTATTTCGTTGTTTTTGCCTAAATCTGTCATAGCAGGATCTAGATCTACCATTGTTATTTTTTCTACATCCCTGTACTTCAAAATTTCTTTAACGGCAAAACCGTCACCTCCCCCGAGAATTAAAATGTCTTTATGTTCTTTAACCATTTTCATTATCGGATGTACCAGCGGTTCGTGATATAAAAACTCATCGAATGTACTCAGTTGCTCATTTCCGTTTATATAAAGCCAATAATCGTTTTTCCATTGGGTAATAGTTATTTTCTGGTATTTAGACTGTGTTTCAAAGATTATTCTGTCTTTGTATTTATGTTGTTCTCCAAATAAAATAATTTCATCAGTATAAATATAACCGAGAAATAATATGAGTGAAACCATCACACCAAATATTTGCAGTATAGCTTTTTTGTGCAGTTTTATGTTTTGATTCATTTTATAAAAAAGCCAAATTGCAACAATGAAATTAGTTACCCCTAAAATAAAAGGAGTATAACTAATACCAAGTAATGGGAGTCCCACAAAAGCAAAAAATATTCCTCCAATAAGGCTTCCGAAATAATCCCACTCCATTACTGAGGCAATATTAACTCTCAGGGGTTCGTATTGTTCGTTAATTCGCGTAACTAAAGGTATTTCTAAGCCAATAAGCGTTCCAATTGATATGGACATGAGATAAATGAAAAGTCCGGTATATTCTGTAAATGCCGAAACTGTATACACACTCAATGCTGCGAGAGATGTGAGAATAGAAAGTGAAAACTCTACAACGATCAATTTTTCAACTAAGTGAGATTTTAGGCTTTTGCTTAATCGGCTGCCCAATCCCATAGAAAAAAGCATGGTAGATAATATCATTGTCCACTGCACAATCGAATTGCCCAGGAAATAGGATGCTAATGTTGATAAAACATACTCAGCTACTATTCCCGATATACCAGTAAGAAACAGGGCAATTTTTAGTACGTATGATTGGTTTGATTTATGATTTATGATTTCTTATTTTTGATAGATTGATTATAATTTTATAAATATTTTAACCGTTAACCGATCCTTCGACCCCCTTCGACAGGCTCAGGGACCAATGCTCAGGAACCAGTAACCAGTAACCAGCAATCGGCAACAATCTAACTAAACGACCAAATTATCATTGCACTTCCTCCTATGTAGGCAAAGGCTTCTATAATAGCGGCTCCAATATTCGGTTTTTCCTGATTTACAATTTCGTCAGTTAAGTTTTGACCCGGTAACAAAATTTTGTCTGTGATTAATCTTACAAGGGGTAAAATTAAAAGTCCGATTCCTGTTTCTATAATAAGAATTTTACCTGTTTCTATCCATGTATTACTTTCGAGCGATACACCGTATGCAATTAAATTTGCAATTGCTATCATTGCACCGGCTACTCCAATTCCAACAGCTGCATTATCTTTTTCTATTTCATCGTGTATGTCGTATGGAATTATTAAGTTGTATACACGAGAAACCAGGATCATGGCTAACTGGGCGATTACGAATAGGATTACTACTTCGTAATAAGCTTCAGAGTTTTCTCTTAATACACCATTCAGTATAAGTCCTGTGGCAATATAGTTTGCAGCTTCAATTACTCCTGTGCCGGCATTTTGGTCGTCGATAATTTCTTTGCGAACACTAAATTTACGAAGTATCAATTTGTCGTTTATCAGTGCTGAAATGTTAAGTAGTACTATTGCCAGTGCACCCATTACAGTTACATCGAGCAGGTTTCTCCAAATATGAGTTCCAAACAATTCGTTGCTCATAGCAGCTCCAATAGCCAATAGTAAACCTATGTAGTATCCTACATTTGAAAGGGCAAAGGCAAGATTGTCTTTCTCTACAAGCTCATGATTTACATTGATTCCTTTATTTACTATTTGAAAAATAATTTTGCCTATAAAGAACAGAATAAATCCAAGTACGAGATATAGTAGTGAAACTATTAGATTATCGATGGTTTGAGATATATTTTCGAACATAATCTTTTCAGTTAGTTTTGATTTTTGTTTTAAATTGATCTTCGGTATATACTGCTTACTATTATGCTTTGATCAGGTGTCAGTCACCGTATTGCTGAGCGGAGCCGAAATTATTTGCCAAATCCGCCACTTCTGGATCTGCTTCTGCTGCTGCGGCTTCTTGTAGCTTTTGAACTGCTGCTTCTTCTGCTTGACTGGCTCCATCCTCTTTTACTGGCTTTTCGCTCAAAAAAGCTTTTTCGGGTCTGTCTGTTATAGTCACTGTTTGTGCCATATCTGTAAGATCCGCTTGCTGTTTTTTGACCATAGTAAGCTCTGCTGCCATAATATCCACCACTTCTGTAATGATTATAGTCGTTTCTGTAATATGGTCTGCGCATAAGGTCGAACATAGTGCTCATCATCATATATTTCCCGTAGAACGACCAAAAACTATTTCCGCTGTTATCAGTTCTCCATTCTCCGTATTTAGAGTTTCCGACGTAATTTCCGTATCCCGGAGGTGCAGCTGATTTGGAGATTTTACCTTCTGAATTTTTGGAAACAATTTCCATTCCTAAATTATTCTCATTCAGAGCGAAAATCTGTTCCGGAACTTCCATCCAGCCTGTGGTTTTTTCCTGAGGAACTCCATCGCTATCTTCTGTTATAATCTTATATTTATGAAGATAAGTATGAGAAAAAGATCCCTCTACATCCATGTCCTGTAAAATAATAGAGTAGGGTTTAATCTGATCCATTTGAGTGATCAGTTGATCTATCGGACTTTTTTTAAAACTTCTGCTGCTACAGGCCTGTAGTGCAACTATTCCAAGAATAATAATAAATACTTTTTTCATGATTAAGATCTGATAATATTTGAAAACTCAATTATTTTGGCATATTCACCTACTGAAGCTTCGATGTCAGTTTCATCCCATCTATCTATAGAAATAAACTTCTTTTCATTTTCATCGGTAAAAGTCCAGTTTACCAGTTCACTGAAGTCACTGCTTCCCGGTTCGTAACACTGCCCCAAATTTTCTTCGCTTAAGAAATACTTTTCGCCCTCAAATTCTATTTCTTTCGGAGGACCGTCATTTTGAATGATGTATTTTTTTAGATCTTTATCTATTTTAGACATTTTTACTTCCTTCGAAACCGCAACTGTCTCGTCTTCTTCCTCGTCTATTTCCATATAGATCATTTCATCTCCCGCATAAAGTTTGAATTCTCTCGAGAAAATATTGTTTCCCCAATCATATTCTGTTACACTTTCAACCTGCCAGCTTTTTAGAAAGTAGTCAATCATATCTCCTTTTCTCAGATCTTTTACAGTTAGATCTTCCGAAAGTTTTTCTTCTTTTTTCTTCTTAAAAAAATCGAATAAGCCCATAAATAATTTTGAATTAAAAAATTATTGAAAGGTAAATATAGTACAAGCAATGAGAATTAGCAACGAAGTAGTGAGAGTTGTGAAATTTTTATGATTTTTATCTACTTTGTTTATTATTACTTATCCGTAATAAGAGTATCAGAACAATTATTCTATATTTGGCCTCCAAAACAATTAATAGATCACATGGACCAGATTAAAACAAATAAATTTACTAAGGCATTTTGGATAGCCAATACAGTTGAGCTACTGGAGAGAAGTGCTTATTATGGAGTATTTATCGTAATTACTCTTTATTTATCCAGAATTTATGGCTTTTCGGATATGGAAGCCGGACTTATTGCAGGTACATTTTCGGGAGGATTATACCTTTTGCCAACTTTTACAGGAGCATATGCAGATAAAATTGGCTTTAAAAATGCTCTGCTAATTGCCTTTGGACTGCTGACAATTGGTTATTCAGGAATGGCAATTTTACCTGCTTTGATTGAAGGTTCCGGTTTAGCTGTTTATGCTAAGGAAGTTACTTTTCAGGGTGTAGAAAATTCAGCAGTCAGATGGACTATCATTCCCGTGATGATGATAATTATGTTCGGAGGATCGTTTATTAAGTCGGTTATTACCGGAACGGTTGCTAAAGAGACTACTGAAGATAACAGAGCAAAGGGTTTTAGTATTTTTTATATGATGGTTAATATCGGGGCTTTTTCGGGTAAGACCATTGTAAAGCCTCTTCGTGAATCGATGGGAGACCTTGGACTTATAAACCTAAATTATTTTGCTGCAGGTATGACTCTTGTTGCATTTATATTGATATTTTTCTTCTATAAGAGTGCCAAACATGTCGGAGAAGGAAAATCACTTGAAGATATATTTAATGCATTAATAAATGTTGTAACTAATTCAAGGTTGATTCTGTTGATACTTATAGTTACCGGATTCTGGATGGTACAACATCAGTTATATGCCACTATGCCAAAATATGTGCTTCGAATGGCCGGCGAGGGAGCATCTCCATCATGGTATGCCAACGTTAATCCTCTTACGGTGGTTTTAACCGTAGGTATTGTTACCAGCATGATGAGAGGACGATCAGCTTTGCAGTCGATGACAGTAGGAATGTTTATTATGCCTTTCTCTGCTATGATGATGGCTGCCGGAAATTTGATAGGAAAGGATATGATTAACCTTGGATTTTTCGAAATGCATCCTGTTGCTTTTATGATGATAGTAGGTATTGTTTTTCAGGGGATAGCAGAGTCGTTTATTTCACCTCGTTTCCTGGAGTATTTTTCTTTTCAGGCACCTAAGGGGGAAGAGGGTTTATATTTAGGATTTAGCCATTTACATTCATTCATATCATCGGTTGTAGGTTTCGGACTTTCGGGATGGTTGTTGGGTAAATATTGTCCCGATCCAAGACTATATGGAGGACGTACGGAAGAGTGGGAGTTGGCTTCGGCAAATGCACACTACATCTGGTATTATTTTGTAGCGATTGCTCTTGTATCTGCAATAGCTCTTGTGTTCTATGGAAGATATTACGATAAAAAAGATCAGGCGTCAGCTTAATCATTTTGGATAAAATTAAAGAAAGAGGTTGTCTGTAAGGCAGCCTTTTTTTTGTAATTAATGTAATCGGAATTAAAACTAATTCTCACTAAACTGATAAGTTATATATCCTTTTTGTGTTTCTTTAGCCGAAAAATCACTGTTGAATTTTGCCCTTTTGGCATATTTTAGAGCTGTTTCTTTTAAACACTCATTGCTTGTAGACGATTTACTTCTGTTATAATTAACATCGGTTACTTGCCCCTGTTGGTTTACTTTTATATCGATGTAGATCAATCCGCCATTAATACATGTATATATGGGATTAGGAAGTTTATCGCTATATCTGTTTTTCAAATAGTAGTTAATAGTACTTTTACCGGTATAGGCATTTTCCGTTTTTCTCTCACCTTCACCTCTGCCTTCTTTTCTTTCCTCTTTTTTGTAAGTTGTTTTAACTTCTCTGTGCTTAGCATCTTCAGAGAATAAATCTACATTTTTATTTTCAGATTCTGAATCTTCTCTTAGATCTTCCAGCGATTTCATCGAAGATCTAAGCTTGTCAACATTATTTTCGTTCGATCTGCTCGATGCATGACTGGTTAGCGGTTTTGTGAATTCGTCAAGAATATTTGGTTTTTGTTCCGGAATTTCTTCAATTTCCTCTTCAACCGGCTCTATAGGTTCAATAAAGTTTATCAGTAATTCTGAAGTTCGCTCAGGGTAATTTGTACGGACCTGGACATGGGTGAATATCGCAAATAAAACTACGTGGAATGTAATAGTTCCTAAAATAGCAACATTCCTATTTGTGATATATTTATTAAAGTCCATTATTTGTTTAAATTTAAAAATAGATTGCAAATTTAAAACTTAATTCTCATTTGTACTTTAATTTCAGTCTTTTGATTTCCAGTTATTTGATTATCGCCGCTGCCTATTGATGTCAGATTTTCGTACTTGATGTGGGCTATTCTTGTCCAGAAACTAAAATTCTTGTTGAGTTCGTATTTTACTCCTAAGTAGTATTTTATTCCTTTATCGTAATAGGCAGGAACTGTAAAAATGTAAAGAACATCATTTTCGTATGCGTAAATTCGGCTATTCCACCCTTCTGTGTCGAAAAATGCTATCCTGCTGAAAAAACTAAGAGGTAAATCAGGTAAATTGTATTTTATGTTCTGATATATTAACCAGCCATTTTCATTTTTTTTATGGGTGTAATGAACGTATTCAGCTCTTGAGCTAATACTGAAATTGGAATTGATCAACTTATTGAATTGTAGCCTTAGATTTAATTTCGTCTCATCTTTAAGTTGATTTATAAAATTAGTCTCACTGAATAAATTCCTTGATTTTTTTTCATATTTAATTCTAAAATATGCCGAGGAAGTATAATTTATATAGGAATCGAATTGCATTAGACTTTCGTAGCCTTTTGTCGGGGCATCTTTTTGATATTGTAACCAGGTTTTTTCAAATATATCGATATATGCTGATATTTTCAGGTACTTGTGCAATTCGCTGTTTACACCGAAATAGTACCCTTTTTCGCCTGAAGTTGAGAATTCACTAAAGGGAGAGTTTATTGCCGAAAAATAATCATTCTGATAGTTACGGTATGAAATTAAGAAGCTGAATTCGGGAATCGCATTTACAGAAATGTTGTGTAATGTAGCCCAGGCACCATTAACATTAGTTGAATGCTCGCCGCTTAGAATAACTGAATTATGACTCCACAAATAGTGGGCAGCTATACTGGTTGACTCATTGTCATTAAAATTAAAATACTGGTAATTTCGATCGCCTTTTGCTATAATTTGATCAAACTTGGTATTTATAAGCGTAATGCCAATTTTTGCATTTTTTAAATCGTAATCCGTATTGATGCCAAAATCTGTTTTTGTTAAGGAGTTTTTCCTTTCAATTTCATTTATTGTTCTGTGTAATCCACTTTCATAAGTATTGTATTCTTCCGGATTTATCATGTTAACACCTCCGTCAATTAAGTTGTATGATATAAATGGGCTAATATGAAAGTTGTTGAATGATATTGTTGCGCTTATACCTCTGAAAAATATATTCTCATTTGTCCCGGAGAAAGGAGTTACTCCCCTGCCCAGTTTGATAATGTTTGTTGCGTCTGACGATTTTCCTGTGCTAAACGATGACCAGATAGTAAGTCCCTGTCCGAACTGAAGGTTGTAATCTCCTATTATCAGTTTGTCGAAGATGCTGAGGTTCTTAAATTCAATATGGAACGAGCTGAAGTCGAAACCTGTTTTTGAATGTTCCCATCCAAACTGTTCTCCTGCATCATTTTCCAGGGTAATTCCAAATCTCAGTTTTTCTGAACTGTTAAACAGATATTTTGTGTAAAGTTTATGTTTACTGCCTTGGTATTTAGCTTCAGAACTGTCGTTGCTACTTATATAGCCTTTGGGCGTTTGGAACTGTGTTTGAAATCTTGTGATGATTTTATTGCTCCCGTATTTAAGTGTTTTTTTTATGCCTCTAAGCTGCCATTCTTCTTCAGCTATTGCTTCAATCTTCACAAATTGCATTATCGATCTCACTGTTTTTTCGTCGAAACCCTGTATACTGTTAAGTTCATAAATTGAATAAAGTTCACCATTCCTGTTTCTGTAATTTATAAAATTATTAATCTGGAAAACGTTGAGGAAGGAAAGTTGTTTTAATTCATAGGCTGTAGCAGAGTTAAGATTGATTTTATCAGATTTTAAATAATCCAAGTTTTCGGCTATTTCCGAGTAGTCATTATTAGTTAAGGCTTTTTCACTAATGCCTTCTATTTGTTGCTCGAACCGTTGGTCTATGTTAATAGAATCCGGCACTTGTGATCTCACAAATGGGGAACTTATTATAAGTAATATGAAATACTTCCATTTCATTAGATGTCTTAATTAAAAACATAGTTTCCCGATAGGTTCGAACCGGTTCCTAAGTATTGGTTGTGTGTAGCACTTATATCTATATTCAGGTCTCTGAAGAAGATTCCTATTCCCATAGATATGTTTAATGGTTCAGAAGAAATCCCGATTCTTGCAGCAACTTTATCAAGGATTAAATATTCTACTCCTCCCCCGACAAAAGTTTTACTATTGGTTTTTAACGATATTTCGGATAAGATGTTTAACTCTGAAATCGGAAACCAGGAAAGTGCCAGTGATAGTTCTTGAGCATTATTTTCCTTTCGATCACTAATGTTTTTTTTGAAGTTATAATAGGATGCAAGGTGAAAATTTTCATTTAATTTGGTGAAAACACCGATATTGAATCCTATAATGTGTTCAGTATAGCTTTCTTCTTCACTGACAATGTTTTGGATATTGTTGTTTAGTTGGATACTTGCCGAAGTTTGTTTGGAAATCTTTTTTGAATAGGAGATTGCGACTTTGTTTTGGTTGAAGTTTTTATAACCATAGCGTTGATAGTAGAATGAAAAAACTCCATATTTATTTACAGGAAGTAATATTGCAATTGTGGCAGAAGATAATTCTTTGACCATGAAGTTGTTTTTGACATCAATACCTGCCGAAGTTTCATTGAGGAAAGCAATAGTGGAAGGGTTGTTTTTAAGTGACCAAAAATCGATGGACGCTCCTGTTGAATTGGCAAGAGCTTCAGATCTGGCGCCAGATGAGTTTAACTCCTGTGCCTGACCGGGGTTTATACATAGGTATATAAGTACAAATGCCATAAAAGCTTTCATAATACGGTAATTTTGGGTGCATGGTAATTGCTGTAAAAATGTATAAGCTAATTTTGAGTTTATTTGGTGTTAATTGGCTTATATGTTTAAAGTTAGTGATTTAGCTTGGATAAATTTCAAAGAGACAGGCAGTTTTTTTAAGAGAAAAGAAAAAGAGGCTGTATCAAAAATCAATTTTCACGTCGTTTCCTGCATTGCATTTCCCGGCTAACATGGAATGACGAATTTTATGACTTTTGATACAGCCTCTTATAGTTCAAATTATATGTCTATTTAGTAGAGTCTAATTTAGGTCCTGCATAAACCAGTTTTTTTCCTTCTTCGTTATCGGTATATTTTTCAAAGTTTTTAATAAACAGCCCGGCTAATTCTTCAGCTTTTTTGTCCCATTCTTTAGAATCGGTATAGGTGTCACGCGGATCTAATATTGTAGGATCAACATTTGGTAATGCTGTTGGTACTTCAAGATTGAATACAGGCATAATTTTAGTTTCAGCTTTTTCAATAGAACCATCTAAGATTGCATCAATAATTCCCCTGGTGTCCTGAATAGAAATACGTTTGCCACTGCCGTTCCATCCCGTGTTTACTAAATAAGCTTCTGCTCCGTTGGCTTCCATTTTTCTAACTAATTCCTGACCGTATTTTGTTGGGTGAAGAGTTAAAAATGCTGCTCCAAAACAAGCTGAGAATGTGGGTTGTGGCGAAGTAACACCTCTTTCGGTACCTGCAAGTTTAGCCGTAAAACCACTCAGGAAATGGTATTTTGTTTGTTCCGGAGTAAGTTTCGATACCGGAGGAAGTACACCAAAAGCATCTGCCGACAGGAAAATTACTTTATTGGCATGCCCGGCTTTAGAAATCGGTTTAACGATGTTGTTAATATGGTAAATAGGGTAAGAAACACGTGTGTTTTGTGTTACTGAACTATCTGTGAAATCTATTTTCCCGTTATCGTCAACTGTTACGTTTTCCAATAATGCATCTCTTTTAATCGCATTGTATATATCAGGCTCTGCCTGAGCATCAAGGTTGATGGTCTTGGCATAACATCCGCCTTCGAAGTTGAAGATGCCATTATCGTCCCAACCGTGCTCATCGTCGCCGATTAATTCGCGTTTCGGGTCGGTAGAAAGGGTGGTTTTTCCTGTTCCTGATAATCCGAAGAAAATAGCAACATCACCATCTTTGCCTTTATTTGCCGAACAGTGCATTGCAGCCATTCCGTTTCTGGGCAAGTAGTAGTTCATCATTGCGAACATTCCTTTTTTCATTTCTCCGCCATACCATGATCCTCCTATTACCTGCATTTTTTCTGTTAGGTTAAATACAGTGTATACATCAGAGTTTAATCCGTGCTTCTCCCAATTAGAGTTAACAGTTTTAGAGGCATTCATAACAACAAAATCAGGTTCGCCATAGTCTGCTAATTCCTCTTTTGTTGGACGAATAAACATATTTGTTACAAAATGCGCTTGCCATGCAACTTCCATTATGAATCTGACTTTCATTCCGGTTTCTCTATTGGCTCCTGTGAATGTGTCAACAACAAATAATCTTTTTCCGGAAAGTTGGTCGGTTGAGGTTTGTTTTAAATCGTTCCAAATTTCTTTTGTGATTGGTTTGTTATCATTAGGTGCATGCTGAGAGTTCCACCATATTGTGTCTCTGGTAATGTCGTCCTCTACGATGTACTTGTCTTTTGGTGAACGACCTGTAAATATACCTGTCATCACGTTCACTGCGTCAAGTTCTGTTATCTGACCTTTTTCGAATCCTTCAAGATTTTCTTTTGTCTCCTCTTTGAATAACAATTCATAAGACGGATTGTAAACGATCTCTTTTACATCATTAATTCCATAGTTGCTTAAATTTAATTCACTCATTGTTGTGGTGTTTAATATTGCGTTGTTGTTATAAATAGATGTATCTGCTTATCAGATAGATAGTGCTAAAATAATAAATTAATGATTTTTATCATATTAAAATATGATGTTTTTCGATTAATCGATTGTTTTAGCAATATTGATCAAAACAATATTAAAATGAACACCTTAATTCTATCTAAAGGGCTTGGCTTTTTTTGAAGAAGTAATGCCGCTAATAAAATCCTATTTAGCAGAAAATACTATTTCGGAGAAGGCCTCTTTTGTTTTGGGGTCTTTAAACTGATTAAGGAGTATTGAGTAGTTTATTATATCCATGCAGTTGTGTTTTGTTTCTCTGAATACTTTTAGTTTTGAACTGTCATAATTCAGTTTTGTAAAAAGAAATTTTAATTGTCTGCAGTTAAATATTCCATTCTGTAATTCTTTGATAATTAAAAGTTCCTTTACTTTTTCGTCTGAAGTGTTATCAATAGCTTCTATAAGCTTATTTAGTTGCATTAAGTTATGCGAATTTGCCTTAGTCAATGATTTTTTTTCAGTATTTGAAATGAAATTTGGCAGTTTTTCTTTTAAATGATAGTTTCCTCTATAACGTATTTTGAAAATTCCATTTTCATTTGAAATAGCATATACGTTTTGTCTTGATTTTTTTAAGGATATAGTTTTTTTTAATTCGATAGTGTTCTCCATCTTAATATTTAACACAACAGATTTTTTATTGATGGTTTCTAATTCAAAAAAATTACTAACTTCCTTCACCAATTTGATATTATCGATTTCAGCAATAAATTGTTCATTGTTTTCAGAGTAGACTATCAGTTTTGTCTGGGCAGATAGGTTGATGCCTAAAAATAATAGTAGTATTATAAATCTTAATTCTGTCATAGAATTGTAAAACTAAAGTTAGATTGAATAACAAAAATAGGATTAAAAGTTTGCTGTGCAATAATAGTTTTTAAGACTAACCATAAACAACAGTATAGTTAATATGAGCAAAAGAAAGATTCTCGTTATTGGGGCAGGTAGATCAACAACTTCCCTAATTAATTATTTACTAAAAAAATCAGAAGAAGAAAATCTGGAAATAACTGTAGGAGATGTATCCGTTGAACTTGCCCGTGAAAAGGTTCAAGGGTTCTCTAATGGTAAAGCAATAGATTTTGATGTTTTTAATGATGAGCATAGAGAAAAGGAAATCAGGAATGCCGATATTGTAATTTCTATGCTTCCTGCCCGATTTCATATTCAGGTTGCAAAAGACTGTATCAGGTACAGGAAACCTATGGTAACAGCTTCGTATATTAGTGAGGAGATGGAAGCGCTTAATTCCGATGCTAAAGATGCAGGAATTGTAATAATGAATGAAGTAGGAGTGGACCCGGGAATAGATCATATGTCTGCAAAGAAAGTGATAGATAGAGTTATTGATGGAGGGGGTAAAATGTTATCATTTGAATCTTTTACCGGGGGGCTGATTTCTCCGGAAAATGATGATAACATGTGGAGTTATAAATTTACATGGAACCCGCGTAATGTAGTAGTTGCAGGTCAGGGTGGTGCTGCAAAATTTATTCAGGAAGGAAAGTACAAGTATATACCATATAATAAACTTTTTAGAAGGACTGAATTTATTAATATTCCGGGATATGGACGTTTTGAGGCCTATGCTAATAGAGATTCATTGGCATATAGAGAGTCATACGGATTACATGATATTCCAACTCTGTATCGAGGAACCTTTAGAAGAGTTGGTTTCAGTAGGGCATGGAATATGCTGGTAGAACTTGGGCTGACTGACGATAGTTATACCATGGAGGGTTCTGAGAATATGACATATCGCGATTTTGTAAATTCGTTTTTGCCATATCATCCATATAATACTGTAGAAATTAAACTTCGTCATTACCTGAAAATTGATCAGGATGATGTAGTGTGGGATAAGTTTGTTTGTCTTGACTTGTTAAGTGATGAAAAGATTGTAGGTATAAAAGATGCAACGCCTGCACAGATTTTACAGAAGATATTGATGGAGAAATGGACTTTGAAATCGGATGATAAGGATATGATTGTGATGTATCACAAATTTGGTTACGAAATTGACGGAGAAAAGAAGCAAACCGAATCATATATGGTGGTGAAAGGGGATGACTCTCATGAAACAGCCATGGCGAAAACAGTTGGTTTGCCTACAGCGATTTCTGCACTGAAGATATTAAACGGTGAAATTTCAACACCGGGAATTCATATACCTATTAATAAGGAGTTTTATGAACCGATACTTGAGGAACTTAGAGAGTATGGTGTTGAATTTACTGAAGTTGAAAGTGAATATCAAAGTTATAATCCTGACGTGATGGTGGATTGATAAAAAATAAGAGAAATAATTACTTTGTTTTTTTAATAAGGAAATTATTGACGAAATTTGAGTTTTGGATGGCTGATAATATCAAATAAACCTTCCTGACGGTAGGCAGGTTTATTTGGGGTTAGATTTTCAGGGATTAAATTTAAATATTCAAAAACTGTAAATGAAATGGAAGAACTGGAAACACTGGAGAAAGTTGATTATAAAAGTCTCGTGAATTCGCAGCTTGAGTTTTTTAATACTAATGTTACTAAAGATGTTGATTTTAGGATATCTCAGCTAAAAAAGTTGCAAGAGATATTAAAAGCTAATGAAGCATTACTTGACGAAGCAATATATAAGGATTTTAGAAAGTCGAGTTTCGAAAATTACGTAACAGAGTTGTCACTGATATATCATGAGATCAATTTAGCGTTAAAAAATCTAAAGGAGTGGAGTAAGAGAATAAGTGTTCCTACTAATATGGCTAATTTGCCCGGGTTTAGTTATATTATACCTGAGCCTCTGGGAGTAACGCTTACTATTGGTGCCTGGAATTATCCCTATCAACTTTCATTGTCTCCTGTTGTTCCTGCCTTAGCTGCCGGAAATACTGCAATTATTAAACCGTCAGAACTTTCAATGAACACATCGAAAGTGATGGCACAGTTAATTAATGAAAATTTTGATGAAAAATATTTGCATGTTGTTGAAGGGGGAGTCGAGGAGACTACATCGCTGTTGAAAGAAAAATTTGATAAAATATTTTATACGGGAAGTTCAAATGTAGGTAAAATAATAATGAAAGCTGCTGCAGAACATCTCACTCCGGTAACACTGGAGTTGGGAGGGAAAAGTCCGACCTTTGTTTTTAATGATGCAAATTTAAAAATGGCAGCCAAGAGAATAGTGTGGGCAAAATTTTTAAATGGGGGGCAAACCTGTGTAGCTCCTGATTATATTCTCGCAGAAAAAGGGGTTAAGGAGAAGCTGATTTCAGCTATAAAACAACAGATTTTAGAAGTACACGGTAATGATCCTCAAAAGAGTGAGGCTTTTGTCAGGATTATAAATCCCCGTCATTATCACAGAATTCTGCAACTTATCGATGAAGATAAGCTTGTTTTGGGAGGGGAAAGTGATGAGTCTGACCTTTATATATCACCTACCATAATGGATAATGTTTCTTTTGATGATGCTGTTATGCAGGAGGAAATATTTGGACCTGTTTTACCTGTTATAGAGTTCGATAATTTAGACTGGGCAATAAAAAAGGTAAAAGATCGTCCTAAGCCACTTGCTCTTTATGTTTTTACGGGAAAAGGAAGTAGCAGAGATAAGATTTTCCATGAGATATCATTTGGTGGAGGAGCTGTTAACGATGCTGTAGTGCATTTGGCTAATTCTAATCTGCCTTTCGGAGGAGTAGGGAATTCGGGTATGGGCAGTTACCACGGTAAGGCAGGCTTTGATTCTTTTTCGCATTATAAGTCTATTTTGAATAAATCAACATTAATTGAACCGCCAATTAAGTATCCTCCATATGTTGATTGGAAAAAAAAGCTTCTTAAGAGATTATTGGAATAAACAGTGCATTTATACATATTGCTGATTAATATGTGTAAGTTGAAACAATCGGGCAGACTGTAATTAGTAATTTAACTAAATAATTTGTTTTTTTGCCGCTTGGATTTCAAGAATAAATAAACAAGGAAATGGAAGGTCTATCTAAGTATGATGATATACGCCCTTATACAGATGAGGAAGCAAGGGAAGTTTTTAAGGAAATAAGTAGACACCCTGCCGTATTTTCGATGATAAAAGTTTTCAATCCTTATCTTACAAAAGAGGAGGTGATTGAATATTTCGAATCAATGACCGGTATTGATGACTTTCAGCGGAAATTTTCATATCCCGGACTTAGGTTAATTATAGGAAAAACCAGCGAGG
The DNA here is from genome assembly GCA_039714315.1 of Bacteroidota bacterium. NCBI lineage: Bacteria > Pseudomonadati > Bacteroidota > Bacteroidota bacterium. The sequence continues at coordinate 15,827 of JBDLJM010000028.1, forward strand.
GACTAACTCATGAAGGGTTGGATAACTTAGATAAGGATGGGAGCTATCTGTTTGTATCTACACACAGAGATATTATGTTAGATACATCTCTTCTGAATTTTCTTATGTTGGAACAGGGGATGAAGCTTGCCGAAGCTGCCATAGGCGATAATCTTATAAAAAGAGACTTATTATCAAGACTGGCTAAATTGAACAGGAACTTTGTAGTAAAGAGAAACGCTCCTGTAAGAGAGATGGTATTAAATTCTAAACATCTTTCAGAGTATATTCAATTTGTTCTTCACGATAAAAAAAGGTCTGTATGGATTGCACAGCGTGAAGGCAGAACTAAAGATGGTATAGATGCTACCAATCCCGGTTTGTTGAAGATGATAACAATGGCTGCATCGAGAAAAGAGAATATTATTGATTTTCTAAAAAGTCTGAAAATAGTTCCTTTATCTATTTCTTATGAATATGATCCTACTGATAGAATGAAGATTGATGAGCTTATTGCAAAAGAACACAATATGACTTATTTGAAGGATCGAAACGAAGATTTTCAGCAGATAGTAACAGGTATAATTGGTCAGAAAAAAAGAATGCATCTCGCTGCAGGTAAACCCCTGGATAAAGAGTTGGATCAACTCGAAGGCTTAAATGGAAATAAACTGTTGCAAAAACTTGCTGAAGTTATTGATGCTGAAATTATCAGAAATTACAAGTTGTGGCCTTCAAATTATATTGCATACAATAAGTTGATGGCTTCTTCGAAATTTGAAAATTTGTATAATGATTTTGAAGAAAGATCATTTTTACGAAGAATTGAAAAAAGGGCTATACAGCATGATCACGATGATGCAGAAAGAAAATTTCTGGAAATGTATGCCAATCCGGTTATAAATAATTTAAAATTAGGCTTTATAAAGTAGAACGTAATGTATTTTATTATACTTTTGTATTCTTCATTTACAGTCTAAAACCTGTAAGAGGTTTTATTGTGTGTGTAGGTTTCAGATTGTTATTGTTTCGGGTCTGATTTGAAGAAAGTTTTAAGGATAATGATAAAGAGAACAGTTTTACTGATATATACAGGAGGTACTATAGGAATGGTAAAAGACCGGAAGACAGGGTCGCTTATTCCTTTTAATTTCGATAATCTCCTTGGAAGAGTGCCTGAATTGAGTTTGTTGGATTGTGATTTTGAGACATTTTCGTTCGAAAATCCAATTGATTCTTCCAATGTTGCCCCAAGTGATTGGTTACAGCTAGCAGATAAAATTGAAGAAGTATATAACGTATATGATGGTTTTGTAATTCTTCACGGTACAGATACTATGTCTTATACAGCTTCTGCATTAAGTTTTCTGTTAGAAAACCTGAAGAAGCCGGTAATCTTCACCGGAGCACAGCTTCCGATAAGCGATTTACGTACAGATGCAAAAGAAAATTTAATCACAGCTATTCAAATCGCTTCAGATTATGATAAGGAAGGAAATGCTCTGGTTCAGGAAGTAGGTTTGTATTTTGAATACAAACTATACAGAGCAAACAGAACTACGAAAATTAATTCAGAGCATTTTGAAGCCTTTGGATCTTTAAATTTTCCGGCTCTTGCAGAATCGGGTGTACATTTAAATTATAATAAACACTTATTTATTAATGTAGATAATAATAAAGAGTTGAAGGTTCACAGGAATCTTGATAATAATGTTGCTGTTATTAAACTGTTCCCGGGAATAACGAAGAGTGTTCTCGATGCAGTGATAAATATTGAAGGTTTAAAAGGTTTAGTAATTGAAACATATGGATCGGGAAATGCACCTAGTCAGGATTGGCTGGTTGAGTCTATTTCGGATGCAATTAATAATGGCATAATTGTTGTAAATATTACACAGTGTCCGGCCGGAATGGTCGATCAAGGTCTGTATGATGTAGGTTTACAGATGAGAAAATTGGGTGTAGTAGGTGGCAGAGATATGACAACGGAAGCCGCAATTACAAAGTTGATGTTTGTATTAGCCAGTAATACCTACAATGAGGAGCCTGAGAAGTGGCTGAGAAAAAATCTAAGAGGAGAACTAAAGGACAAGTAAGAAAAATTTTAATAAGTGGATTTTTTTTCGTTATTTGCCATGCGTTTTATGCGTGCCGTGTTTGGCCGTTGGAGAGGTGGCCGAGTGGTTTAAGGCGCACGCCTGGAAAGCGTGTTTTCCGGGAACGGAATCGGGGGTTCGAATCCCTTCCTCTCCGCTATAATAATTAATAATTAATTTCGATAATTCTAATAACAATTAAGTTCAGAAAAATGAAAAGAGTATTTTCGATTTTAGCAGTAACTGGATTATTAACGTTTGGTGCGTTGAATAATGTTTCTGCACAAGATCAACAAGAAAATGTTGAAGCAGTTGAAAACAACGCAGAGCAGGAAGCAGAAGCAGCTGATACTACTGCTGCAGTAGTAGCAAAAGAAGAAGTAGCAGCGCAGGAAACTCCGGCTCCGGTACAAGAAGAAGAAGTAAAAGAGCTTACTTTTCACCAAATCATTAAGCAAAAGTTCATCGAAGGTGGTGCAGGATTCATGGGAATTGTACTTCTTGCTTTAATTTTAGGTTTAGCAATCGCAATTGAGAGAATTATCTACTTAAATCTTGCTACAACCAATACTGATAAACTTATTAAGAGTGTTGAAGATGCTCTTGCTTCAGGTGGTGTAGAAGAGGCTAAAGAAGTTTGTAGAAATACCAGAGGTCCTGTGGCTTCAATTTTCTACCAGGGTCTTGACCGCATGGATGAAGGTGTGGAAATGGTTGAAAAATCAGTTGTATCTTACGGTGGTGTTCAAATGGGACAATTAGAGAAAAACATTTCTTGGTTATCATTGTTTATCGCTTTGGCTCCAATGCTTGGGTTCATGGGTACTGTAATTGGTATGATTGCAGCATTCGACTCTATTGAAGCAGCTGGTAACATTTCTCCAACACTTGTAGCAAAAGGTATTAAGCAAGCACTTTTAACAACTGTATTTGGTTTGATCGTTGCTATTATCCTTCAAATTTTCTATAACTACATTGTATCAAAAGTTGATAGCATCGTGAACAAAATGGAAGATGCATCTATCTCATTGATTGATTTGTTAGTTAAGTATAAAAAGTAATTTCTTATAGAAATGGATAAAGTTCAAAAAATATTAACATATGTGATCGCTCTGATTGCTGTTATTTCTGCCTACTTATGGTGGTCGTTAGCAGGTCAGGAAGATCCTGTTGCTAGTGATGTTGATTCTTTCTATTCGCTTACTGTTATTATGTTGGCAGCGACTGTAGGAATTACCATTGTAGCATCTTTACTTCAGTTGTTTACTGATGGTAAAAAATTAAAGCAAGCTCTGATTGTACTGGTATTATTTGGAGCTATAGTTGGTGTATCTTACGGTTTAGCTTCTGATGAAGAAGTAGTATTCTTGGGTGAAACTTTAACAAAATCACCACAGGAGTCTAAGATGGTAGGAACAGGAATGTATACAACCTACATTACAGGAATTTTAGCTATTTTATCAATAGTTTTATCGCCTGTAATTAAATTTATAAAATAATATGGCCAAAAGAGAAATTCCGGAAATCAATGCCGGCTCTATGGCCGATATTGCTTTCTTGCTTTTGATTTTCTTCCTTGTAACAACAACAATGGATGTAGATACGGGTATTTCACGTAAATTACCTCCAATACAGGAAGAAGATAATACAGAAAAACCGCCACCGATTAAAGAGAAAAATTTATTTGAGGTGGTTGCAAATGCTAATGATCAGTTGATGGTTGAAGGAAATCTGATGTCTGTTAAAGACTTGCGTCAGGCGACGAAAGATTTCTTGAACAACAACGGTGACGGATCTTGTGATTACTGTACAGGTATAAGAGACCCTAGATCATCAGATAATCCGTTTAAGGGAATTATCACTGTTCAGAACGACCGTGGTACATCATATAATCTTTATATTACTGTTCAGAATGAGTTGGTAGGAGCAATCAACGAGCTTAGAGAAGAACTGGCAATGAGAAAGTACGGTAGATCTATGGATGAACTTGATGAGGATTCTCAGAAAGAAATTCAAAAGTTGTACCCTCAAAAGATTTCGGAAGCAGAACCGGTTGATTTATCAAAAAACTAAAATAAAACGATATTATGTCTAAATTTAGAAAAAAAGGAGGAAAAGGAACACCGGCAATTTCGACGGCGTCTCTTCCGGATATCGTTTTTATGCTTTTATTCTTCTTCATGACTACAACTACAATGCGTGAGCAGGACTTAGTTGTACGAGTAAGACAACCAAAGGCAACCGAAGTTAAGAAATTGGAGAAAAAGAGTTTGGTTTCTAATATTTATGTTGGGCAACCAATTAGAAGATACCAGTCTAAATACGGTACTGAAGGAACAATTCAGTTAAACGATTTCTTTGCAGGTGTTGACGAAGTAAAAGATTTTATCTTTGCTGAGCGTGAGTCGAGAAAAGAGGAAGAAGTTCCATTACTTACAACAAATATCAAAGCCGATATTGATGTAAAAATGGGGGTAATAACCGATATCAAACAAGAGCTTAGAAAAGTTCAAGCACTTAAATTGAATTATTCAACAGTAGAAGTTGATGAATTAGAATTTTAAGATTGATATAAATATATAGAAAAGACTGCCTTATGGCGGTCTTTTTTTATGCCCGAATATTACCTGATTTTGGATCAACGTTATTTTATGTGAGGAATAAAGTATATTATAATTTGCTAATAACTAAAAAAGTAAGGCAAAAGCAAAAAGGCAAAAGTGTCTTCTGCCTGACTGATTACTCAGGCAGGTACCACGTTATAAATTATAATCCCCGGAAAAACAGACTTAATCCCTATTTTTTTTACCTTTGGTATTAGTTGGTCTTGTATACCGATGATAATATAACTAACGAAATTATTGATGAAGAAAATACCTGTTCTCTTTATATTACTTATCAGCCTAATTAAGTTTGATGTTTATGCTCAGAAGAGCACTTACTATCTCGAAGATCAGATTTTCTTTAATGCTACATATAATTTTTTGGTTAATAAAAGTGACTCAATTACACAGGGAGGATTTTCCAATGGGATGAATATCGGTTATATCAGAGATATTCCCTTGAATGAGAGGAGAAATTTTGGACTGGGACTGGGGATTAATTATTCAATAGGACACCTTTACCAAAATATCAGGATAAGTACTAATGATAACGGGAAAACGGAAATTGATAGGATGGATAGTGGTGATTATATCCGAAATAAATTTTCGCTTTCATTTATCGAAATACCTTTCGAAATAAGATATCGTACTTCAACAATCGATGAACATAAATTTTTTCGTGCCTATCTGGGATTTAAAGTAGGCTACAAGATCCGGCAATATTCCAAAACAAAAACCAAGATTAACGAGATCGCCTATTATAATCAGCATAACTTTAATTGGTGGCGTTATGGTTTAACTTTAAATATTGGTTACAGTGCATGGAATTTACACGTGTTTTACAGCCTTTCTGAGGTGTTTAAAGATGATACAACTGCCGATCCTGTAATACCTGGAAGCGAAAGTATACCAATGGATATGAACGAATTGAGTATTGGTTTTGTTTTCTATCTACTTTAGGAAAAGAAAGGCCAACTGTGGTATTACCCCGATTATTATTCCCAAATATACTTCTTTATCCGTATGAGCTTTTAGTTTTAATCTTGCAGTTGATATAAGTCCAGTGATAATTATAAATATTGCCAATATTGGGGTTAAATTTATCGAAAAGTTATATGAGATAAATATCAGGAAACCTGTAACTGATGCAATAGCGGCACTGTGTATGCTTATTTTAAGTTTTCTCGATAATATTAAAATCACCGACAGGGTTATTACTACACCTATTAAATAACTGTGAAGTGCAGTCCCGATATTATTCTTCATCAGGAGTTTTGCTGTAACAAAAATATATACACCTGTTGTGAAAATGGGGATTATTCTGTCTGTTCGTTTTTCAAGATATATACTGTTGATTATTTTTGCTTTAATTAGTAAGAGCAGGGTACTTAACGGAAGTATTAACGAGCCTAATGTTACTATGTATAGTACCATATAGCTTTGATCTTTGCTGAGGTAAGGAGCGAAAATATTAAGGTGTATTACAGTGGCAACTAAAGGAATAAATATGGGGTGGAAAACAATAGATAACACCTTGTAAAATACAGACTTTTCCATATTATAGTGTTTAAGAGGTTATTTCTTTTCTGAGTCGTGCAACAGGGTAACCTAGTTGCTCGCGATATTTTGCTACTGTTCGTCGTGCTACTTTATATCCTTTGTTACTAAGCTTTTCAACCAGTACTGCATCGGTTAAAGGCTTAATTTTATCCTCAGCGTCTATTATTTCCGAAAGAACCTTCTTTATTTCTCTTGTTGATACATCATCGCCCTTCTCGTTTTTCATTGATTCTGTAAAAAACTCTTTAAGTAAGAATGTTCCATACGGAGTGCTGACATATTTACTGTTTACAACTCTTGAAATTGTTGAAATATCAAGAAATACCTTATCAGCAACATCCTTTAGTATCATAGGTTTTAGGTTTCTTTCATCACCTGTTAGGAAGTATTCCTTCTGTATGTTCATGATTACACTCATCGTTCCGTAGAGTGTCTCCTGACGCTGTTTAATAGCCTCGATAAACCATTTGGCCGAGTCGAGTTTTTGTTTAACGAAGGATACGGCTTTTTTTAATTCCTTGTTTTTACCTTCATCACTTTTGTAGCTCTGAAATAGCTCCATGTATGAAGGTGAAATATTTAGTTCGGGTGCGTTTCTGTTATTTAAACTTAACTCCAGTTGACCTTCTTCGATCCTAATAATAAAATCAGGAATTATATGTTCTATAATTTTAGTATTCGATGAAAATGAATTCCCCGGTTTAGGATTTAACTTGGATATTTCTTCAAATGCGTCTTTGATTGATTCAGTATCAACTTCTAATTGTTCAATTATTTTATTGAAATGCTTTTTTGTAAATTCTTCAAAATAGTCATCTATAATTTTTCGGGCCAGCTTTATTTCAAAGGTGTTTTCCTTTAAACTTAGTTGAATGCTCAGACATTCCTGTAAACTGCGTGCTGCTATTCCGGGAGGATCGAGTTGTTGAATTATCTTTAATATTCTCTCCAGCTCGTTTTCATCAGTATAAATGTTATTGGAGAAAGCCAAATCATCTGATATCGACGGCAAATCTCTTCTTATATATCCGGATTCGTCAATATTGCCAATCAGAAATTCAGCAATAATATGATCTTCATTGCTTAAAGTTTGGGTGCTTATTTGCTCGCTTAAGTATTCGCCCAAAGTTTTACCGCTTGCGTATGGAATGCTACTCTCTTCATCATCCTTACTGTAATTGTTTGCCTGAAGTTTATAATAAGGAATTTCGTCATCACTTAAATACTCATCAACATTAATATCTTCCGCATCAATTGAGTTAGAATCATCTTCGTACGAATCATTAACGGGTTCTTCATCTTTATTAGAGCCCTCGTCCAATGCAGGATTCTCATCCATTTCGTCCTGAACGCGTTGTTCAAATGCGACCGTAGGAAGCTGAATCAACTTCATCAGCTGAATTTGCTGAGGAGATAATTTTTGAGATAACTTTTGTTGTAATGACTGTTTGAGCATTTAATGATTATGCATTTGTTTATATTTCCAAAAATAATATAATTGGATCATAATTCATTAATTAAGCAAATAAAAAATCAATGTAAAAATTAGTAGCCCTCTAACTGGTCTCCGGAATGAAGGTCAATTAGAGGGCTACAATCATATTGTATTTCTAAACTTTTTTAAAATTCTGCACTCATCGGAGTCCTGGGGAAAGGAATTACGTCACGGATATTACCCATTCCTGAAACAAACTGGATAATTCTTTCGAATCCTAATCCAAATCCTGAGTGTGGTGCTGTACCATATTTTCTTGTGTCAATATACCACCAAAGTTCTTTCTCGTCTATTCCAAGTTCTTCAACTTTCGACATAAGCACATCCAAACGCTCTTCACGTTGCGATCCTCCAACTATTTCACCAATTCCCGGGAATAAAACGTCCATAGCACGTACTGTTTTACCATCGTCGTTCAAACGCATGTAGAAAGCTTTAATTTTTGCAGGATAATCAAACAGGATTACCGGCGTTTTAAAATGTTTCTCTACAAGGAAACGTTCGTGTTCCGACTGTAAATCTACACCCCATTCGTTTATTGGGTATTTGAATTTTTTCTTTTTGTTGGGCTTAGAGTTCTTTAATATCTCAATTGCCTCCGTATAACTAACTCTTTTGAAGTTGTTCTCCAATACGAAGTTTAATTTCTCAATTAAGCCCATATCAGAACGGTCTTTGGCAGGCTTGGATTTTTCTTCCTGAGCAAAACGCTGGTCAAGGAATTCTAAATCATCTTTACGGTGTTCAAGAGTGTATTTAATGATATACTTAATAAACTCTTCTGCAAGATCCATGTTTTCGTCTAGTTCAACAAAAGCCATTTCAGGTTCTATCATCCAGAACTCTGCCAGGTGACGGGAAGTATTTGAATTCTCGGCACGGAAAGTTGGTCCGAATGTGTAAACCTGACCAAGAGCCATTGCAGCTGTTTCAGCTTCAAGCTGACCTGATACAGTTAGGTTTGTTGCTTTACCAAAGAAATCCTGTTTAAAATCAACAGCACCTTCTTCATTTTTAGGAACATTGTTTAAATCGAGGTTGGTAACCTGGAACATTTCTCCTGCACCTTCGGCATCGGAACCTGTAACAATCGGAGCGTTATAATAAAAGAATCCTTTTTCGTTGAAAAACTGATGTACTGCGTATGCCAGTGTATGACGCACTCTCATTACTGCCCCAAATAAATTTGTACGTGGACGTAAGTGAGCTATTTCTCTTAAAAATTCCAGTGAATGACGTTTCGGTTGTAATGGATATTTCTCAGGATCTGCTTCTCCCAGAATTTCAATGCTGTTTACCTGTAGCTCTACTTTTTGTCCTTTACCCTGACTTTCTACCAAAATACCTTTTAAAGAAACTGCGGCACCTGTTGTGATTTTCTTTAAAACCTCTTCGTTTGTAGATTCAAAATCAACAACACACTGTATATTATTTATGGTAGATCCGTCATTTAAAGCTATAAATCTGTTGCTTCTAAAAGTTCTGACCCATCCTTTTAATAATACTTCAGTATGAGTAATTTCTGAGTTGATCACATCAACAACTTTACTACGTTTCATCTGTTTTTAAATTTATGTTTCGGTCAGATGGTACATTCATTTATTATCATTCTCC